>CAMYLW010000276.1:986-4619 GCA_947259475.1 Thermodesulfobacteriota bacterium | reverse complement strand
TCGTTTAAGTCGTAAGATCGCGGCTATCCTTCGACAAGCTCAGGACGGGGAAAGCCGCTCCCACACGATAATCTCTCAGCTGTTCTCTAATCTCTGACCTCTGACCTCCGACCTCTGACTTCTGTCGTCCGTCCTCTGTCTAGTCCTTAGTGCCTAGTGTTTTTCTCACATACTCCCGCGCCAACTCTACCGCGTGTACCCGCTTTGACAGCCGTATCCGTTCGAAAAGTTCTCGGCACTGATTGAAATTCAGTCGATCCACCAGCCTGTTGACCTTAACTTCGTCCTCAGCGTGGGGCGTTTCGTATTTGCCAGGAATAATTTCTTCTTTCTCGATAAGTTTTATGTAAATCAAACTGCGGGCGGCCAGCAAATTTGCCAATTCTTCTCGAAGTCCCTCATGGAAAGCATAGTGAAGAGTCAGGATAGCTCCAGGTCCCATATTGCGCCTCTTTCCCTGCAATTTCTTGATCACAGGGGCGAGGAGATATGCCACTCTAATTTCTTGCTTTTCACCAAGTTCACGGCGCAAGTAGCGGTATAAGCAGTAATGTATGTAGCCGGCCTCTACATACATGGTCTCATTTGATCGATGCAGAGAACTGATTGTTCTCGCCCGCAACCTTTCTCTCAAGGTAAGGCGCTTAGCATCTGCGCGGGCAAAGTCCTTGACCCCTTCCACCACAGCAGCGAAATGACCTTCCATGATCTGTGCATAGTAAGATATAAGTGCACCGGTGGCACGTTTTTCCGCCTCGTACACATTCTTGAATTCGGGCTCTCGACTGACCTCCTCCGCAGTTTTCCCATCTGCAAATAGCTCATGAATTTGCAGGAGTTTCTCTAAATACGGCTCCACTTGGATAATGCGTGCACCTGCTTGGTGAAGTTCTTGCAAAAGCGTGCACATTCGCCGGTCAAACTCAGGGAAACCGGAATCGAACTCCATTATGTAATCACTGATGGAGATGCTGCCATCTAGCATGGCCTGCAGGTAGGGAGAAGGCGGTTCTTCAAGCACAATTACCTGATGCCTCTCCATTTGCTTGCGGATATATGGAAGTACCTCAAGCTGGTGGGATGAAAAGCCGATAGTGATCATCGCAGCCTACGTCTCACCAAAGGTGGCCAGATGACGGGCCCAAAATCCCTCGTCGGTAAAGCTGTGCTCTTGGGTGCCGTAACGTTCAACCGCGTAGCTGGCGCACGTTGCCCCCATACGGGCGGCATCAGCAAGTTCCTTCCCCAATATTAAGCCCTTGATGAGACCGGCTCTATAAGCATCTCCAGCGCCCGTGGGATCCACCACCTCCAATGCCGTAGCCGCAGGGATTTCCACTTCGTCTTGCTGGGTGCGAAGCAGCGAACCATTTTCGCCAAAAGTGGAGATTATGGCCTTGGTCCGTTCGAGCAAATCACCTTTGTCCAGTTCAGTAGCCTGGATAATCATTTCCAATTCATAGTCATTCGAAATTAATAAGTCAGAACCGGTAATCATTTCGACCAACTGTTCTCCTGACAAGACCGAAATTTGTTGGCCTGGGTCAAAGATATAAGGAATTTTGTGTTGCCTGTAACTCTGACTGTAAGCAGCCATATCCTCCACATTACCAGCGGCCACTATGGCCAGCGTCTCCTGGGGATTCACCCCTTCAAATTGCTGAAGTGAAGGGTACTTCATTGACCCTGGATTAAATCCAGTGATCTGATTGCCTCCCATGTCGGTAGTGATGTAGGCTCCTGCAGTCAATTCCTCCTCGATAAAGCGAATCCCAGACAAGGAAAGCCCGTGTTTGCTTAGCCAGGCTTCGTACGGCTCAAAATCCTTTCCAGCGGCGGCCAAGATCAGTGGGCTTTCTCCCAACAAGGACAGATTATAGGCGATATTTCCGGCTGTGCCGCCAAATTTCTCTTTAAGACCCTCAACTACAAAACAGACATTTAGGATGTGAATTTTTTCGGGCAGAATATGATCGGCGAATTTTCCGGGAAAATCCATTATCCGATCGTAGGCCAGTGATCCAGACACAAAGATTTGCATTGCTATCCTCCGGGTTGCAGGGCGCACAGCGCAGAACGCATAGCGCATAGCGTGCCTATTCAGGTAGAATAAGCGTAATTTTAATGGTTCAGTGATTAATTAGTTTAATAAAGTGCACACAGTTTATCTAATCTTGTGGTATTTGGGTTTTCTGACGCTCTGCGCTATGCGCTATGCTCTTAGCGGATTGCGGCAGCAATCTCCCTCACCTTAGCCATGACCTCCTGCTCATCCACCTCCAGAAGCTGGCGCTCCCGCATAACTATACTTCCATCTATGATCACATCGCGCACATCAGCCCCTCTTGCCGCGTAGACCAGGTGCGAACAGGGCTCATACATGGGAGTCAGATGTGGCTGATTGAGGTCGATGATGATTAAGTCCGCCTTTTTCCCTGCTTCCAGTGAACCGAGGCGCGAGGACATTCCCAGCGCAGCCGCGCCGCCATTGGTGGCCATTACCGCAACTTGAAGAGCTGAGCTGAGAGCCGGGTCACCCTGGTGGACTTTGTGGAGCTTTGCGGTAGTGTCCATTTCCTGGAAGATGTCCAAATTGTTGTTGCTGCCACAGCCATCAGTTCCCAAGCCAACCTTGACCCCCGCGGCTAACATTTCCGGAAGGGGCGCCACTCCAGAGGCCAACTTCATGTTACTCTCTGGGTTATGAGAAACTCCTACTCCGCTGTGGGCTAAGAGCTCTATTTCTTCATCGTTTACCATTACCGCATGATGACAAATGGTCTGGGCGTCTAGCAGTCCTAGACTTCTAAGATGATCCACGGGCCGGTGTCCGTACCTTTGCTGGGTCTCTTCCAACTCGGTCCGAGTTTCAGCCAGGTGAATCTGGAAAAGGATTTCGTGCTCCCTGCAGATATCTTTGGCGCCGATTAAGGTCTCCGGTGAGCAGGTGTATGGTGAATGGCAGAAAATACTTGGCATAAGCCGGGGTGACTTTCCCTGCCAGCGAAAAACAAACGCTTCTGCCGCTTTCAGGTTTATTCTCGGATCAGGTATTCCAGGAGCGGGAAAGTCGACCACTCCTTGACCGAGGACCGCGCGTATGCCGCTGGCAGTAACTGCTCTGGCAGCGCCATCTTCAAAAAAATAACCGTCACAAAAAGTGGTAGTACCACTCTTTATCATCTCTACCACCGCTAGCAAAGTGGCCCAGTAGACATTTTCTTCGCTGACATAGGTTGCCTCGGCGGGAAAAATGTGTTCATCAAGCCATTCCTGAAGTGGCAGGTCGTCGGCGAGGCCGCGGAAACAGGTCATGGCGGCGTGGGTGTGCAGATTTATCAAGCCCGGCATTAGGAGACAGCCACAAGCATCCAGCTCTTCTTTCGCTTCGATCTCTTCGGCCAGGCGCGAACTTTCGCCCACTGCAACGATACGATCACCGGTAATCGCCACTGCACCCTTTTCCAGGATCTCCTTGCCTTCATTAAAAGTCAGAACAAAGTCACCAGAGATGAGCAGATCGGCTTCAATTTTAGTCATCTCATCATTTGTCATTGCACATTTGTCATTTGGTTGTTCAAATCGTTCCATTCGTTCAGCCGGTTTAGCTAGTTGAGATTAGCTTTCAGCTTT
>CAMYLW010000276.1:0-886 GCA_947259475.1 Thermodesulfobacteriota bacterium | reverse complement strand
TGTAAAATGAAATTCGAAATTCGAAATTATTTCCCTATGCCCTACCTGTCCTGAGCTTGTCGAAGGATGCTCTATGCCCTATGCGCTTACTCCTTTATCCGCTTGGCTATGTCCCGAACATCAGCCATTACCCGCTCCACGTCCAGGGTGAGTAGTTCTCTATTTCGCATCACCACCCGCCCATTGATGATATTCAGGGTGACGTCAGCAGCGGAAGCCGCATAAACGAGATGAGAATAAATATTATAAAGTGGAGTCAAATGCGGTCTATCCAGATCCAAGCCAATGATGTCAGCCTTCTTGCCTGGTTCTAGACAACCCACTTGGTTCTCCAATCCCAATACCTTAGAGCCGCCCCTGACGGCTAGCTGGACTACGGTCCTTGCCCCCATTACGGTAGGATCGAGCCTGTAAACCTTGTGAAGCTTGGCTGCCGTGTCCATTTCCCCAAACATGTCCAAATTGTTGTTGCTGGCACAGCCATCAGTTCCCAGCCCCATCGTTACACCGCGGGCGAGTAGTTCAACCACAGGAGCTACACCGGAGGCCAGCTTCATGTTGCTCTCAGGATTGTGCACCACGCGCACACCACGCTCAGCGAGTAGGTCCATTTCCTCATCATCAAGCACGACACAGTGATCGGCGATCAAGTGAGGTGTCAGAAGTCCGAGTTTTTCCAAATGCATCACCGGCGAAGTGCTGTAGCGCTCTTTAACCTGAGCCACCTCATCCTCTGATTCTGAGAGGTGGATGATCATGGGGACCTGGTATTCTTCCGCCACTTCATTACAGGCCCGCAACAGGTCAGGAGAGCACGTATAAACCGCATGGGGCTCCACAGCCACGGAGACCAAGGGATCGTTTTCCCAGGCGCGAATGAGATCCT
>CAMYLW010000275.1 GCA_947259475.1 Thermodesulfobacteriota bacterium | reverse complement strand
CACCCGTCAGAGGTATTGCAGTTTCTTTAGCCCGGATATTTCTGTGGCTGCAACCCTTTCTGGGGCCAGAACGTGGAGATTCCGCCTTCTATGCTCAGAAAAAGCTTACTCGCAACCAGTGTATTCTCGCTGATCTGCATACTTCCCGTTCTCATTGGCGGCTGTGCGCATCGTCAAACTGCCCCGAAGAACATAGACAATATTTGTCAAATATTCCGACAAGAGCGAGACTGGTATAAAAGTGCGTACAGATCTTCCGAAAAGTGGTCCGTTCCCATCCCGGTACTCATGGCCATTATGCATCAGGAGTCAAAATTCAAGGCCGGGGCCAAACCAGCTCGGACTACCTGCCTTTGCTTTTTCCCAGGTCCCCGACCTTCCTCTGCCTATGGATATGCGCAGGCGCTGGATGAAACCTGGGATAGATATAAAGCCAATACCGGTAACTGGGGGGCTGACAGGGCCAACTTTGCAGATGCAATTGATTTTGTCGGCTGGTACAGCAATCTTAGCTATGCCATCTGCAAGATTGCTCGAGATGACACCTATAATCTATACCTCGCCTACCACGAGGGACATGGTGGTTTCAACCGCAGAACATATCGGAAAAAAACCTGGTTGAAAAAGGTGGCGTGGAAAGTCCAAAGCCAAGCTAAACGCTATTCATACCAGTTGGCTTCCTGTGAGGATGAATTCGAGAGACCACCACCATGCTGTCTCTGGCCATTCTAATTTAAGAAGTAAGGAGCCAGAATCCAGTAGTTAGTAGTCGATTAGTTGATTAGAGAATTAGAAAATTAGGCAAATAGTTAAATCGTTGAAGTCGTAGAAATCGTAGAAATCGTTCGAATCGCGGCTGCCCTTCGACAAGCTCAGGACGGGGAAAACCGCTCCCACAGGAAAATTCCTGTCTTCTGTCGTCTGTCCTCTGTCTTCTGCCCGCTGCCATCTGTCCGCTACCCGCTGTATTTCCCTCTGCCCCATACTTTTCACTATGCACCCAGCGAAATGGTAGAATTTCTCTTGACAGTTCCCGAGCCATTCAGTCATAAATTAGGAAGCAGTTTCCCATTGTCCAAATTCAATCACAACGCACCTGCTTATCACGAGTAATTGGCAATTAAGATAAACACAAGGGGGTAGTGTTATGAGAAAACTTATCCGTGTAGACATGACCGAGGGGAAAATCCAGGTGGAGGAACTTGCCCCGGAATACGCAGCACTTGGAGGGAGAGGTCTTACCTCAGGGATCGTGGCAAGCGAGGTGCCACCGCTCTGTCATCCTCTGGATCCCAGTAACAAGTTGGTGGTGGCTGCAGGTCTGTTGGCAGGCACAACCTGCGCCAACTCAGGGCGCCTTTCCATTGGTGCCAAAAGTCCCCTTACTGGAGGAATAAAAGAAAGCAATGTGGGGGGCAATGTGGCAATCAAGCTCGGCAAATTGAGAATAGCCGGGATGGTACTGGAAGGGCAGGCCCCCGAAGGTAAACTATTCTACTTGCTGGTGAACAAGGACGGTGTTCAACTTCAGCCCGCAAACGAATTCAAGGGACTGAAGAACTACGACCTCGCCAGTAAACTGCAAGACAAGTATGGCAAGAAAGTGGGGATAGTCTCAATCGGGCCAGCCGGGGAAATGAAATTCTCAGCAGCTTCGATAGCGGTTACCAGCACCAATGGAACACCATCCCGACATGCCGGCCGAGGTGGCATGGGCGCGGTTATGGGCTCCAAGGGTATGAAGGCCATTGTGGTAGATGACAAAGAGGCTCCCGGGGTCACCTATGCAGATAAGGAAGCCTTCAAAGAGGCCGCTGGGGTTTTCAGGGATGCTCTGCGTGAACACCCCGTCACGAAACCGGGGGGAGGATTGGCCGTCTACGGAACCAATGTGCTCGCCAGCATTATCAACGAGGCGGGGGGCTATCCCACCCGCAATTTCACCGAGGGACAGTTCGAAGGAGTAGCGAAAATTAGCGGTGAGACCTTGCACGATGTCATCAAGGAGCGTGGCGGTAATCCCACTCACTCCGGCTGCTCAACCTGTATCATTCAGTGCTCAAACGAATATGTTGACAAAGACAAGAACTATGTAACCTCCGCCTTGGAGTACGAAACTATCTGGGCCAATGGCGCCAACTGCGGCATTGATGATCTTGATGCAATTGCCGAGATTGACAGATTGTGCGACGACTACGGCCTGGACACCATAGAGACAGGTTGTGCCGTTGCCGTGGCAATGCATGCCGGGGTCAAAGCTTTTGGCGATGGTGCAGGTGCCATCGAACTCATACACGAAATCGGTAAGGGCACACCTCTGGGACGTATATTGGGCAGCGGTACTGCGGTCACCGGACAGGCCTATGGAGTTTCGCACGTGCCGGTGGTAAAACGCCAGTCCCTCCCAGCTTACGACCCGCGGGCAGTGAAAGGCATAGGTGTTACCTATGCTACCACTACCATGGGCGCTGACCATACAGCCGGGTACGCAGTAGCCACCAATATATTGAAAGTGGGTGGATTCGTAGATCCCCTCAAGCCTGAGGGGCAGGCTGATCTTTCCAGAAATCTCCAAATCGCCACCGCCGGAGTTGACGCCGCAGGGCTCTGCGTATTCGTCGCCTTTGCCGTTCTGGACATTCCAAGCGGCCTGGAGGCAATCCCCCAGATGCTAAACGGTCAATATGGCTGGAATCTGACCCTGGACGATGTGATGGAATACGGCAAGCAAATAATCAAAACGGAATTAGAATTCAACAAGGCTGCCGGCTTCACACCCTCTGATGACCGGCTTCCTGAATTTTTCAGCAAAGAGCCGCTAGCACCTCACAACGTGGTCTTTGATGTGTCAGATGAAGAGCTGGACACGGTGTTAGATTTCTAGAACGAACCACAATTGACTCGCAACCAGGGGGCCTATGGCCCCCTTTGCTAATTTAATATCGAATGGATGCAGCCATGCGAATAACCGTTCTTTTAGGTGGAAATCTAAGAAACGAAGCGGGGGAGGGGTGTCAAGAATTTGAACTGGAACTCCGGCCCGGATCGCAGGTTGCAGACCTGCTACCTCGCCTTGGCCTCCCTCAGAACAGGATAAAAATGATTATGGTAAATGGCCGGGGGGCCACCCTGGATACAGAGATCAGTGAAGGAGATCGGGTGGCGCTCTTTCCACCGGAACTCGCCTTTAACACCTTTGTTTCCCTTGGTTTCAGGAAGGAATCGGTGGAGAAAAGAGGGAAAGGGAAGTAAAGCGCATAGCGCCTTGCCCAGCTAGCAGCTGACAGCAGACAGCGAGCAGCAAAGGAGGACGCGGTGACGCGGTGACACGGCGAGGGGGCGACAAAAGCGGCCAATTATCACTAAGAAGTAACGACGAAACTGTAGTAGAGAGTTCTTGCTCGCGATTAGATGGCAACTGTAGGTTTCTCCAACATAAATTCAATCAGATCAGTCCTGGAATACAATATACGCTGATAATGTAGGAGCAAGCTCTGCTTGCGATGATAGCATTCTACAGATTAATCCTACGATTTTTATCGCAACTGGAAGTTGCTCCTACATTTCCTTGGCAGGCACAGAGGCCCGTTCCACTGGTCACCGAAGGATAAGAGGGCTAGATCTTAAATCTCCAATCTGAAA
>CAMYLW010000274.1 GCA_947259475.1 Thermodesulfobacteriota bacterium | reverse complement strand
AGCTATCAGCTGTCAGCCGTCAGCAACAGCAGAGCTCTGCTCTTATCGAGCCTCGCGTCATGTGCCTTCGGCGTCATTAGGTCATTACGCTACGCTGTCATTTGTTGTAATCGGTAAAGGGCAGAGCGTAGATTGGGGATTGCGGGATTTGGGAATGAGGTCTAGATTTTTTTCGAGGCAGGATGCCTCTCCCACAGAGGTTCTATGATCAATTCTGTGGGAGTGGCCTCCGGCCACGATTGATTGCAGATTGGTGGAATCGGCCTGTAAGGCCTTATTCCACCCTACAGATACCAGCCGGATGCCGTAGGGTGGATTAAGCGGAGCGAATCCTCCATAACCTGGAAAGGGGAAGGAAATGACGAGGGAGGTGTTATTCCTGGACTTAATTGAGACAGAGGAAGGAGAAGGGGCACCGCCTCGTATGCGACTGGTGGTTAGGGCCTACCCCTCAGACGAAAAGGGGTATGCTTCGCTGACCCCTGAATGTAACACAATGGAAGGGTTCGAGCAGGCGGTGGTCGAACTCAAGAAGAGGATGGACAGTGTCCTGGAGAGGGCAAGGGAGACTTTTCAACAATACCAGGCCCAGGCCAAAGGTGAAAAAGCGGTATCGGACTTCCATAACGCTGAGGAGATTTGGCAAGTTCTGGAAGAGTGCTCTTCCCTAGAAGAAATGCGAGAGTACTTTAATGAACTGAGCGTAAGAAAGCGGCAGGAAGTAGCCGATTTTGTCTTAACCCAGTTGAATATTTTCCAAGGTGCCGCCTCAACATTCTCCCAGCATTATAATGAGGCAGAATATCTGCTCGAATGAGGAAAGAAAAGCGCATAGTGTCAATTAGTCAATCAGTCACATTGTCAAATCGCCGATTCGTTAAAGCCGTTGAAGTCGTTCAAATCGTAGAAATCGTAGAAGTCGTTAATTAGGTTATTAGTAAACGGCATTCTGTGAATGACTTAACTCTTTGACTAATTCTCTAATTCCCCAATTCCCTATTTCTCTAATTAACCAACCTGCCAGCTGCCCTCTACCGATTACAACAAATGACAGCGAAGCGTCTTGACCTAATGACGGCGAAGCCACATGACGCGAAGCTCGATGAGAGCTGAGCACTGCTGCCAGCTGGGGCATTACGACTGCTTTGCTCTCTGAATTCCTATAAATATTAGCAGGACACCGTAGAGGCTCAAGCGAAAGCTGGGCACTGTGGTCCAGATAAATTCCTGGGCTGCGGAGAGGATGAGAGCTCCCAATAGAGGACCCCAGGTGGTTCCTGGCTTGATGAGCAAACACATAAGCAGCGGAGCAAGAGAATTTTCCAGGCCGAAAGCCTCTGCCGGGATCACGAAAGATATCTCTCGTGCATGCAGTCCTCCTGCCAGGGCTGCCGGAACTGCGCTGAAGATTAATGCCAGCCTTTTTACTTGACCGCAGTTTATCCCCACTGATTCGGCCATTTCTTCGCTTTCCCGTATTGAGCTGAGCTTCAGCCCCAATCTCGATCTACAGAGAAGCCAGTGCGCCCCAACGACTAGCAAACTCAAGATTAAGGCAAGAGAATAGGTCAACATTGGGTCATGGTTTGGCGGCAGAGAAAGACCGGCAGCTCCCCCGGTCCACCATGATAGGTTATTTGTCAACTGGCCGCCCAGCAATAGGAGGCCCAGCGTGGCCAAGGCAAACACGGCTCCATGTAAGCGAAAGAGGGGCAGACTCAGGAGGGCAGCAGCCGGTAAGATCAGACATGCCGCTAGCAGGAGGGCGAGAAGAAGCGGTTGGCTGTGCTTGAGAGACAATGCTGTGGTGTAAGCGCCCAGGCCGAAGAACAGTCCATGTCCCAAATAGAGATAACCCAACAGGCCACCCACCACGTCATAGCTCAGTGCCATTGTTACATACACCAGGATGGTGAAAAGAAGAATTCTGGCGTACTCACCCCAGAGGCTGGGGACGAGAAGCAAGAGTATGGTCAGACCAGAAACGGCAATGAAGACCAGGCCCAGCCGTTTCAATTCTGTAAGCTTATTTTTCGATTTCAGCAACATCTCATCCAGGTATGGTGGCCTGATTATAATTCATAGAATACTTTAAATAATATAAACTTCTTGTTGTTATATTAATATTTTATAGTTATTTATTTCTAGTATTCGCTCTGGCAATAAACAATCCTTGAGGTCGCCAGCAAAGGAAAGCAAGCAGTAAGCCGACAGAGAGGAGATTGGCCCAATGGGCCCCAAAAGGTGTAGCGAGCATGGTTTCCAGAGTGCCGAGTGCCAGCCCACCAGCGAGTGGTCGAGTGAGGGATCCACTTCCACTTATGACAACAATAAAAAGCGCTTTCAGTGTTAATGGCAGGCCGAGATGAGGACTGACTGTAAATAGGGTGACGTAAAAAAGGCCTGCCATGGCAGCAAGGGCGGTAGCCATAGCGAAGGCGACGCCAGTGACTCGAGTTTGGGAGATTCCTACCAAAGTGGCCCCAGTGGGCTCCTGGGAAAGAGCCCGGAGGCGCCGCCCACTGTCGGTGCGACTAAGCCATAACTGTAGAGCTGCTGAGATAACCAGCATGAGGATAAGCACAACTAATCTATTGCCGGGTAGATAGATTTCCCCCAGTCTGATCGTGGCGAATTGGCTCACCAAGCCAGCCATGGGGTGGTCCCATAAAGTTAAAGTTCCTTCTTCAAGTATAAAGGCCAGGCCGAGAGTTATGAGCAATGCCGGGATCAATAAGGCATCAGAGGAACGTTTGAGGGAGGACTGAAGGAAGCAGCGAAAGGTTAGCCAGCCTAGACCGGCAAATATAAGTGGCACCAAGAAAAAGCTTGGGAGCATGCCGGCGGGCCAGAACTCATGAATGGCCTGAAAGGTGAAGGCGGCCAGGACCAGAAATCCTCCGTGGGCCAGGTTCAGCAGACCGAGCACTCCAAAACAAAGGGCCAAGCCCACAGCAACCATGGCGTAGATGCCACCAAGGAGTAGGCCGCTTAAATTGGTCCTTCGGACTCCCCACCCTGCGGGCGGGTCCCCAGTTTCGAAACAAATTCAAAGGTCCAAATCAAAATCTTCCCCCTTTACTAAAGGGGGATTTCGTCGAGCGAAGCGTTAGCTCAATAGCATTGAACACTCATGTTTAGCGGGCGGGGATAAACCCCGCCCCTACATTTTGCTGGACGCCTTAAGCCTTTTTATCGTTTGTCCCACGCCGGCGTGGGATATATATGCTTCCCTGTTGCCACCTCAGATGGCCAGATGATTTGGTACGTACCGCTTTGGATTTGAGATGGGTATGTGTTAATTGCGCCAACGCCGTTCTCTGCGAACCATATGGGTCCACCTATGGTTGTAATCCTCAAATCTTTCAATGTCTTCATGAGGGGTGCAGGCTCCAAAGTGCCCGCCTGACCGAGAGCCGCCTCCGCGATTTCAAAGGCCATCATGTAAGCCGGAGACCAGGGATAGTCGTCCACATCGATTTTTGCATTCCTGAGCAGGGCCAGGAATCGCTGGGGCTTGCTATATTTCATACCAGGCTCCCAGTATGACTGGCCCACCACGTAGTCGGCCGCATCTCCGAGGGGCTGCCGAAACACGCCGCTGTGATGTATGCAATGAAATTCCCGGGGAGTTAAATTTAGCTCCTTGGCCTGTTTCATGAAAGCCACTGCAAAAGGGATGTTGGAGGAGACGTAGACGATATCAGGGTTGAGCTTTTTGAGTTTCAGGATGACCGGTGTAAAGTCGCCGATATCCGCCGGGAGCACCTCGCCAGCCAGCACCTTGAGTCCTGCCTGTTCAGCCAGTTGTCGCGAACCTTTATAGACGCCGACAGGATGGAGAGTGTCTTCTACTACGAATCCAACCGAGCGGACCTTTTTTTCAGCCTTGACCATTTCCCAATAGCGATAGGTGTATCTGGATGCGGTATCGATGACGCAGACGATCCACTTGAAACCACGGTTGTAGACCTTGGGGGAATTGGCACAGATTGCTATGAATGGCACCTGGTGCTTTTCGGATGCTGTGCTTGCAGCAAAGGTGAGGGGGCTGCTGTAGGGACCGAAGAGCAAATGTACCCGATCCACGGTTACTAGCCGTTCATAGTAGCGCCGGGCTGTGGCTGCATCACTACGGTCATCATAGGTAATCAGTTTTAAGGGTAGTTTTCGACCGTATTTTTTCAGGTAGATTCCGCCTTGGCTATTTACCTCGTCAACCCAGGCCTTAAAGAGTCTTTGAAAAGGACCTATCTCAGTGGAAAATTTGCCGGATACAGAGACGGTTGCGCCCACCCTGATGGCATTGGGCACTTCTGCACCCGAATCCGGAACCAGGATTGAAAAGCTGCAAAGAACAATTCCAGCGATCAAGATCAAAAGCAATCGTTTCTTCATATCTCTTACCTCCCCAAACTTAAAAAACCATCCAGCGCGAGTCTGGATGGCTTTCACCTAGAGCATAACTCGATAACAAAACTTTATTGAGCCGCATCCTTCAGTGGGCTCTATGTGTTTAACTTTTATCCGGTTCTTGGCCACCATGTCAAGAGCAAATGAGAGGTGAGAATGGAATGATTCTGTCAGGTAAATGTGGTATACAATCCAGGGACTGTACTCTATCTCAAGGTGTAATGCCACTTTCCATGGACACGAAGAATCTTCATATCACCGATCTCTTCAAGAACTTCGCCAAAGTACAGCAAGAGCTGTTGAGGGACTGCCAGTCTGAAATGCGGCAACCCGTTAACGGAAGGTTTGACCGCTTGCTTGCCCACTGGTCGTTCCAGGCGGACTCTTCAGTATTGAGACGAGCTTTACTCGATCCCTACTTCCCCCTGGGCATGTTGGAACAAACGGTTTTTGCAGACGTTGACGGCATGCGCTTTTATATTAATAAACGGAGGTTCGATCTGGAACCTGGACTCACCGAGGAATTAAAGAAATGGTCGGAGGCTTTTCTCCGGATCCGACTCGACATTCAGAAGCTGTTTGATCCCGAGACAATCACTTGTATTCCCCTGGATGATAAGAGACACCAGCTTCCCACAGGTCAATGGTGCACACTGTGCGGGGTGTGCTGTCAGATTGGCGGTGTTCCGCCTCTACCGCCAGCTGGTGTCCGGTATCCAGACTACTGGAATACCTATCTGGCTGGAGGTGCAGTAAATAACCAGCAGTTGTGTCCTTTTCTGTTCCAGTACTTCGGTGAACAGAGATTCTTCTGTGCCATCCATAACATCAAGCCCATAGCTTGTCGTCGGTTCGGTGAGAAAGAGTGTCGCCGCCGTCTTGTCGAGCGAGGCTTGCATCAGTATCACGTTACTCACGCATGAAAAGCTTCTCATTTATTCATACTGCCGACCTACACCTGGACAGTCCCTTTAGAGGGTAGATTTCGGATTGCGGATTGCGGATCAAATATGACCCAGATACTCAGCGGCATATGTTCAGAAGGAATCATGGTGGCTACAGACAGTGTGGCCACCAGTTTCGATGAGGCCGGCAAGGAGAATCATTTCACGGTTGATAAGTTGTTTTCCATAGGCAGTCATGCCTTTATCGTCAGCGGTGGGATGGGTATCAGCGTCGAGCTGAGCATGCGATTCAAACGATATGCAGAAGAGCGTAAATTGTTAGGAATCGAGGAGATTAAAAGCGCCGTTGGACCTTACATATCCGACCAGTACCGGGAAGTGTTGCGCGACGGTAGTGGGACGACGGTCATAAATGGAGAACTTGATAGGATTTACTTTGTGGTGGGGGGCTACTCCTTTCGATCACAGAAAAAGCCCTATCAACTGGCTCTCTGGGGAAGTGACGCAGGCAAACTCCCCCTGGAAAAGATACAAATTGGTGATAGTGTGGCGGTGCCGCGAACCTTGGCTGGAGAGACAAGGCTATTTCGCCTGTGTCAGGCAGATAGTCAACTTATGGACCTGTTCGAGTTCGCCAAGGAGTTTCTGCAGAAACAGGCGGAGACAAATCCGCAGATTGGGCCACCTTTCAGGTTCGGCATGGTGACTCCGGCCGGATTCAAAAGGCTCGAGCATCGTTAAGATTACAATCGGTCTTGCCCCTTACAGACTGCGACTGAGGGCGGTTTGTAGGGGGTGAGCGGCTCGGTTTTTGCAGTCTGGACACTCATCCTAAGTTTGAGCTGGAAGAAATGCCGGAACCATTCATAGTAGATGTCAGTGAAGCTGAAATCAGGCGAGAGCGGGAGAAGGCCAGGTCTCTCCGCAAGACAAGATGGTGGAAGCAGCGGTTGGGCCGTGGTATCTGTCATTACTGTGGCCGGCACTTCTCGGCTGCTGAGCTCACCATGGATCACATCGTGCCCATTATCCGAGGCGGCAAGACCACCAAGGGCAATGTGGCGGTGGTTTGCAAAGAGTGCAATAATAAAAAAAAGTACCTCTTACCCATGGAATGGGAGGAGTATTTGAGTGGTTTCACTGGCAGTGACGAGGATGAGTTGTAGAGGATACTAAGCGGAGCAGATTCAGAAGGAAGAATGTCAAAGATCGCGGGTTTCAGGTTTCATTGTTCAGGTTTCAGTATTCAGATTTCAGCTTCTATGTTTCTTTTTTCTGACACCTGACACCTGACACCCGACACCCTGACACCTGACA
>CAMYLW010000273.1 GCA_947259475.1 Thermodesulfobacteriota bacterium | reverse complement strand
TATTATGGAAATCTTTGACTTGGTAAAAGATCTGAGCGTCTGGGTGATGCACTGGGCCAATACTCCGTACGGAGGGCTGGCTCTTTTTGTGCTTGCTTTTTGTGAGTCCTCTTTCTTCCCCATTCCTCCGGATGTTCTTCTCATAGCTTTGTGTATGGCGAATTCACCCATGTCCTTTTGGTACGCGCTCATCTGCAGCCTGGGGTCCACCCTGGGGGGTATGCTCGGCTATGGGATTGGGCGTATCGGTGGCCGGCCCCTTCTGGAGCGCTGGGTGCGGGCCGAGCGTATTCAGTTGGTGGAACGCCATTATCAGCGTTGGGATGTGTGGGCGGTGGCAGTGGCGGGATTCACTCCCATTCCCTACAAGGTGTTTACCATTAGTGCCGGCGCTTTTCTTCTTGATTTTCTTCGTTTTGTAATCGCTTCTATTTTGAGCCGCAGTGCCAGGTTCTTCCTGGTGGCTGGGCTCTTTTATTTCTTTGGTTCGACCATTAATCAGTTCATCTCCCGCTACTTCAATATCCTCAGCGTTCTATTCATAGTGTTGCTGCTTCTGGGGTTCTGGTTTATTAAAGTCAGCTCAAAGCGAGCCATGGGCGATTCCTAGCGCATAGCGCATGGCGAAAAAACCTTCCTGTTTTCTTTTACCTTATCGTGTCACCGCACCGCCGCGTCTATCAGTACACGCCAGGTCTGGACTATTGTTGCCAAAAAGGATTAGAATACACAACTTGTTCCCGGCAACATTTCGCTAGCCCGGATATTTCACGAATTGGTGTCGCGAGACCGTGGAGAAGGGTGTGCCACCGGGCAACCGCAGGGGATTGGATCCGAGGCGTACTTGAACAGTACGTCGCAGGGTCCGATACCCGAGGACGCCCGGAAGGACGGTCATATCCGTGGTCGCAGTCACGCCTGGGCGTGATGAAATATCCGGGCCAGGTTGGTCTCCATTAATAATAGGTGCTTCTTTGACCACCAGACGATTACTCATAGGTCTTCCTATCATTGTCCTCCTTTTCCTGCTGCAGGAGGCTGGAAGAATATGTCACTGCGTCCATTGGTGACGCGCAGGTGCTCAATCCCGCGCTCTCAGCGGACAGTGCCAGTAGTGATATCAATGGGCTGGTGTTCGAGGGACTGCTTGACTATGACGAAAATCTGAATTTCCGTCCTCGTCTGGCAACCAGCTGGGAGATTCACGAGGAGGCCTACTTTTATGTAAATGATCGGGCAGAGGTTCCCAATCTTGGGCATCCAAATGCTGACGGGTTGGCCACCTTGATTATTCAGGCCAAAGGCAGGAACGCTGAGGGAACAGATTCACTGTCTCTGTCACTTAGCAACATTGAGGCGATAGAGGTTTTGCCGGCCCAGCAGCTACTGGAAGAGGTCATTGAAACCCTACCGGAAGGCAACAAGGTCAAAGTGGGACTGCAGATCTCTGCGCCCCCGAGAATCAAGCTGAGACTGAAGCGGGTGGATCAGGACATATTTGACAATCTGGAAAAACTCTTGGGTGCTTCCTATTTTACATCCTTCCAGGCTGAACGGTTTGTCGGAGTAAAACCTGCGGAGTTTGAATCAAAGCAGAAGGAGTATGCCAAGATCCTGCTGCCGCCGGTGGAGCACAATCCCGTCATTCTTTTCAAACTTCGGCCCGGGGTAAGATTCCATGACGGCCACGTCGTTGATGGTTATGATGTCAAGTTCACCTATGATGCCATCATGGATGCGGCCAATGTCTCACCACGGCTACCTGACTATGAGCCGGTTAAAACGGTGGAAGTGTTGCATCCTTTAACCGTCCGTATAGTCTACAAACGTCTTTACTCGCCGGCGCTGGGGACCTGGATGATGGGGATTCTGCCGGAGCACCTGCTGAATTCTGAGGCACTACGGGATGAGGCCCAGAGACGTGGCCTGGATCCGGAAACCATGTCAATCAGGCAGAGTAATTTCAATCGAGACCCCATTGGTTGCGGGCCCTTCCGCTTTCGGGAGTGGAAGTCCGACCAGTACATTTTGCTGGATCGTTTTGATGATTACTGGGAAGGCCCGCCAAACTATCTGAGGTATTCCTATCGTATCCTTCCAGATATGTTGACCCAAGAAATGGAATTTTATGCTGGAACCGTAGACAGCTATGGGGTCCAGCCCCACCAAGTTCACCGCCTCAGAAATGACCCCAGATACCAAAATTTTGCCGGGCTGAGTTTTGGCTACACTTATATTGGCTACAACCTGCGGCGACAGCCTTTCGCCGATCTGAGGGTGCGCAAGGCCCTGGGCATGGCCATCGACGTGGAAAAGATTATCCGTTACGTCCTCTACAACCAGGGGGGAAATATCACCGGACCATTTCCCAAGCAGACCGACTTCTATGACCATGCAATCCAGCCGCTTCCCTACGATCCAGAAGGTGCTTTGCAGTTGCTGGCTCAAGCGGGCTGGAACCGTAACCAAGATGGGTGGCTGGAGAAAGACGGCAAGCGGCTTCAGTTTACCCTGATCACCAACCAAGGCAACGACATCCGCAAGGCGATCCTGTCTATAGCCCAGAACTCCTGGCGTAAGATAGGCGTTGACGTTCGAACAGACCTGCTCGAGTGGGCGGTGTTCATCCAGGAGAGAGTAAACAAGTTGGACTTCGACGCTTTGATACTTGGCTGGAGCATGGGCATTGAGCCGGACCTCTATCAGATCTGGCATTCAAGTCAGACAGGGCCATATCAGCTCAATTTCGTTGGGTTCAAAAACAAAGAAGCAGACGATCTAATAATAAGGATTAGACAGGAATATGACCGAGCGCGGCAGGTGTCAGACTGCCGCCGGTTGCACGAGATAATAGCTGCGGAGCAGCCCTACACCTTTCTTTTCGTTCGAAAGTGGACGGCATTGTTGGACAAACGCATAGTCATCATGGAGAGGGATCCCTCTGGTAAAGTACAATATGAAAAGATAAGGCCAACCAAGACCGGCAATTATACCTTCTTTTTCAACAAATGGATCAAACTGCCAGATGTGCCAACCTTTCAGGCGGAGGGCTAGTAGATGCTTGCTTTTTTTGGCCGGAGCCTGGTGCAGAAAACGATTACCCTTTTCTTCATCTCGGTGATTTCCTTCGCCGTCATACACCTGGCGCCTGGAGAGCCCAGTCAGATTGATCCTCTCAATCCAAAGTTCACCAAAGAGGTGTTGGAGCAGTATCGCCAGCAGTTTCACCTTGATAAACCGCTCCACCAGCAGTACTTTTTTTTCTACCGAGATCTGTTCACGGGAAAAAGTGTGTCATGGAAAGACGGTCGCTCCGTGCTGGCCAAGCTGTACGATCGTTTTCTCAACAGTCTGCCGCTCTTCATAGTCGGTACCCTGATCACCTGGACCCTTTCTTTTCCAGTTGGCATTCAGGCGGCCATACGGCGAGGTGGTGTATACGATCGAACCACCACCTTCTTTGCTTATCTGCTTATCTCTATACCGGGATTCTTTTTTGCGTACATGTTGATCATTTTTGTGGTGAGTACGTTTCATGTCCCGGTTATTGGCATGAAAACATTTGGCTTGAGCGGAGCCGGTGTCGTTACCAGGTTCATGGATCGAGTCTGGCACCTGGTGATCCCTTCAATTTTGGGGGCAACAGCGGGAATAGCTGTGCTATCACGTTATGTACGTAATCAGATGATGGAAGTGGAGGGCCAGGATTATGTTCGCACCGCCAGGGCCAAAGGGCTTCCTGAGGAACAGGTGCATTACAAACACGCCCTGCGCAACGCTCTGCTGCCGTTTGTGACCATGTTCGGCCTGGTTTTACCCGGACTCATCGGTGGTTCGGTGATCATCGAATCCATTTTCGCCTGGCCCGGAATTGGGCGGTTGGCCTACGAGGCGATTCTTGCTCGGGATTATCCCCTTATAATTACAGTTAATTTTGTATCAGCGATTTTGGTGCTGGTCGGGACCTTTATCTCCGATCTGCTCTACATGGTGGTGGATCCGAGGATTAAGCTGTAAAGCGCAAAGCGCTTTACAGCACTAGGCACTAAGCACTAAGCACTAGGAACTAGGCACTAAGGACCAAGCAATCAGGAGTCAGGAGACAGAATTCAGGAGAAAAGCACAAAGATAACAGCACTTTATTCTGCTGGCTACTGACTACTGACTACTGACCAATAACTTACTAACGTACAAGGCCAGGTGAAACGTGCAGGATTCTGCCTCTGAACATGCCTTCTTAACTGATTCATTTGAGCTGCCGCCGCAACAAACTAGGCTGCAGGAGTTCTGGACCCAGCTCCGTAAGAACCGTCTTGCCCTGATGGGCCTCGTCATTTTTCTCGTTTTCTTTGTCATTGCCTTAACTGGTAGACTCCTTACCTTTGGTACGTCCCCGCTTCTGGATCCCAGTATGGTAAGACTCCAGGAAAAGCTCCGACCGCCACTGTCTCGTCCCAACATGGAATCATTGCTCCCAGAGGAAATGCCGCCAATGGGCGTCTATCTCCTGGGTACAGACGAACTGGGGAGGGACGTCTTCGCCCGCATGCTTCAGGGGGCATGGGTGTCTCTCTCCGTGGGGTTCGTGGCAGTTGGGATCGCCGTGTTCATTGGGATTCTACTGGGTGGACTGGCCGGTTACTACGGCCAAAACCCAATTCGGGTAGGGGAGGTCCTCATTGCCGTGCTGGTAAT
>CAMYLW010000272.1 GCA_947259475.1 Thermodesulfobacteriota bacterium | reverse complement strand
TAGAGTATCCCCACAATTCCAAAGAGGTTGATTCCACCAATGATTGCAAAGAATAGATAGATGGACGAAATACCTCCATCCCCTTTCATCAGAAAAGGTCGGAGAAAATTGTCGATGGAGCCTACCACTACCATACTCCAAATGGCAAGAAATACTGCTTTTCCCCAACTCTCAATCAGCACTAAGTAGACAACCGCCGGCAGCCAAACTATGGCTGTACCCACTACCGGAATAAGAGAGGCAAAAGCCATCATGGTTCCCCAGAAGAGCGGAGAGATCCCAGTAATCCACAAACCGATGCCCCCGGCAAACCCTTGGGCCACAGCAGTGGCACCGTTTGCCATAACCACCGAACGGCTGAGATCACGGACTCGCTGGATCAGTCTTTCTTCCTGCTCTTTTGACAGCGGTGACATATCTTTGAGCCTCTCCAGAATTGCCTGCCCGTCCCGAATGAAGTAAAAGACCAAAAGGATCAGAAGCAAACAGTTAACGAACAGCCCAGTTACGTTTTCCAGAAAACTTTTTCCCCAGGAAAGGATTCGTTGCCCCAGTCCGGCACTGGCGTCCAGAATTATCTGGTGCACATTCAGGTCCTCGAGTCCCAGCCTAATAAGCTGACGGTTGACCAGGTTGCGGATTGGCTGGATCCACTCCCAGGATAGCATCTTCTCGATGTTTCCCTTTTGCAGCCAGGCGTTGACCTGCCCAAACGAGTCGGCCCCTTGGTTAACCAGTGCCGTGGAGAAGCCCACCAGGGGAACAACTACGATCACCACCAGCATTGCTGTGGTAAGGAAAGCCGCTAGATTCTTCTTGTCTTTGCACCGCTGCAGAACTCGTTTATGGAAACGGTGGCAAACCGAGGTGAGTACCATGGCGAAAACAACCGTACCCAAATATGGTTTGAAGAGGAGATACGTTAGATAAAGAAATAAAAAAAGAAGAGCTAAGAGAGATAGCCTTCTCGCTCTTGTTTTCTCTCGCAATGAATTTTTCTCCAAAATGACTCCCCCCCTTGCTCGACCACTGGAGTTCTGAATATTTTAGATTTTAGAGTGATGATCGCTTAAATATTTTCTTTGCAAAGTTGCAGAACCGTGTTAGATTAAAGAAGGTCCCAACGAGCGGGAACCATCACGGTTGGCCTGAGAAGATAGTCTTACAGGGCCTACTGGACGGGCCTAGTAACCCAGCCAGGTGGCAAAAATGCCGGCGTTCATGATGGCGCTGGGGGGAGAACGGTGGTCCGGGAACAACCAGATGGGAAAACGTTTGTTGGGGCCTTTTCTTTGCTGAAAATCAGTCAGTATGGATCCTCATTCACTTTCTTAGGGAGAAGTGGACTCCTTCGCTCCCTCAAGGATGTTCTTTACCCTTTCATACTCAAGCCGGGTCTTAGCGAGCTCACGCTCTAGCTCCTCCCGCTTTTCTCCAAGTGGCGCCGAGTTGCAAGCCTGCTCAAGTTCCTCCAACCGCTTCTTCAGTTGATAGAGACTCCTGGCGATTTCCCGGATGTACATAACGTTACCACCCGTTGGGTCCACTGAACTGCTGGTTCTGCCTCCCTCACTTTTCGAACCGTACCATGTCGCCTCTTCGGACTTCTCTCTCAGGATCATACAGCAGGAGTCGTCCCAAAGACATTTGCTCACGAACTTCGATTATTTCTCCTCTGGCCAACTCAGTTTCCACATACGTCTTGATTTCAGCCGTCTTCCGGTCCCGTATAGACTGCGCCCGGTATATGACAAAAGTATCACCCGGATGATGGCGGCGATTTTCTCCTCCGTCCAGGTACATGACTCCATCCTCGCGCCCACCAAGTACTACAGTCGGCAAGTCTTCTTTACTGAGGTCTGGAGCAAAAGCAGTCTGCAAATCATCACTATAGTAGCGATAAGTTGGATCTCGCGGCTGACAGCGATATGCCCGCTCGTAAGCGGCCAACGCCTCCAAGAATCTCCCGCTTTTCTCATACACCACACCGAGGTTGCCGATGATGGTGCACTTGTCAGGGTCCTTTTCCAGCACTTGCAGGAACAAGCTTTCAGCTTGCCCCCAATTGTTGCGGGCAGCCGCATCAATTCCCTTGCGGATCAGCTTGGTAACCTTTGGATCAATAGTGATCAGGGGGCCCCTTAGCATTCGCTGTACGGTGGACTCCTGTGGCCTCAAGTGTGTAACCGCCTCCTTAACAACTGAGACCTGGATACGTCTGATCTCGGCTTCTGTATTCACTGGACGACCAGGCAAACTAAATCTTTCCAAATGTCTGGAGATTTCTTTCTCCCAGATGGTGCTGCCACTCGTAGCCTCAATTAGACGCAGATGCACGGCCAGGGAGTAGGACATCCTGGTAATGTAAACCTGAACGATGTTTGGACGTTGTAAATTCTCAAGGCTGTAGTAGAAAATATCTCCGATGGATGGATCCTCATTTACGGCCAGCCAGCCGTATTCTGCCGGTTCGCCAGTACCAAATTCTCGAAGGGCCAGCATGGGTATGGTATCTGTCGAGACCAGCACAGAATATTCGGTGATCTCACCTAGTAGCAACCCATTGACATCAGCTTCTTTACCCAATTTGCGGAAGGCATCAGAATTCGGCTGAAAATTCTTGTCCACTTGTACCGTTAGTGCCAGGAATATCTCACCGGTAAGTCCTTCAACCATCTCCTTTTGCAGTTGTCGCCCTACGGTCTGTTCAGGACTTTTGAAAGGCAGGACTCCAATTATTTTAACTCTCTGGGTGTCAACCTCTGGGGGTTTCACCGTCTCGATGGTCACCAGTCTGCTCACTAGTGGTCTGCTGCAGCCACTGATGAGCATCAGCACCATCAGTAAACATTTCATCCAGGTCCTAAGACTTGCACGCTGCATCAGTCCGTCTCCGCTATGGCGGGATTCAATCACGTGGCTGCCCTTATCCATTAGATGGCGGGATTCAAGCAAATGGCTGCCCGTATTCATTGGCTGGTGGCACACCCTTCTCCTTGGTCTCGCGACGTCAATCCTTGAAACATCCGGGCAGACACCAGGGTGCTCCCAAGATACAATATCAGGTTAGCCCATGAGAATCTCTGCTGTCAAGTTGACCACCACACGGATGCAATGAATTACCATATACTTGGGTGGTCTGAGTGGCTCGCATTCTCCTAAATAAACTGCGACTACTCACACATTTTATTTGCGACTGACCTTCTTGAGCAGTTTAAGGGCAAATTCGGTTTCAACAACGGGAATCAACTCTGCTACCCCGAGATCGGTCCAATCGTAAAAAGAAGCAGCCACGTGAGCACCATCCTCTGCCTCAAAGAGACGGAAGACTCGATGACCGGAAATATCGAACCACTCTCCCTTAACCTTCACTCCTTTGGGATTACCGAGACCATCGATGCGTCGCTTTATCACCTGGTCTCTGTCCTGAGGCTCATAGGTAAAAACGGCCATAAACAACATAAAGGTACCTCCCTTCTGAGCTAAAACGACTGCAGATCTTTATCCTGGACTGGTTTCGTTTTGAACATTGGAACATTTGAATTTCGGATTTGTTTAGGATTTCGTGCTTCGGATTTCGGATTTTTCATGTCCGCGTTTCTTCCTACCTCAGTCCTCTTTATCTGTTACCAACCGTTGGCCCAAATCGTATGCTGCCTTGAGCGCCTCCGGTTGGTCTCTGACCTCACCTTTCTCATCAGCTCCTCGGACAAAAAGCTCATCGCTGTAGGCTACATCGATGGCGTCGAAAAAATATTGAACGGTGAGTCTCACCCCATCAAAAAGCTTCTTGCCACGGGTGGCCGCCACCGAGATAAAAACACCTCTGCGCTCAGCAATGGGGGAAACCGGCAACTTCAAGATATACTTCTTGGCCCAAAGGGATTGGCACCGATCGATCATTGCTTTGGCCAACGCTGGGACACTGTAGAAGAATATGGGGGATGCTAGGATCAACCGCTCTGCCTGAATAATTTTCGGAAACAGTCCCTGCATTTCGTCTTGAATTGCACAGACTCCGTCTTCGGCACATTTATAAATCTCCAGACAAGGCGTGATTTTTAGGTCCCGCAAGATAATTTTCTCACACAAACCCCCGTGATCGCTCGCGCCTCTTAGAGCCTCATCCAGAAGGATCTCGGTATTTCCTTCTCTCCTGGGACTGCCAAGGATGCCCAAAACTTTCATACTCGTGTCTCCTTGCGGCACTAAAATTGCTTAGGTTATTGACGGTACCTGTGACTGCACGAAGATTCTTTCTCGGACGGAGGTGGAATAGCTAACAGGGCCATAATCGACAACTTTTTAGCCAGGTGCACATGTTACATCAAAAAGACTTTTGGGGAAAGCGGTACAATTTTCTTGCTCCGAAGAAGTCTGTTATAATGCCTTGGCCAGAGCAAACTAACTCTGAAGTCTCAACCTGAGATAACCGTTATGGCCTTGCTTAGAGTAACCATGATCGCCGAGAAGGTCTCCGAATGTCCGACCTTCTTCAAAGGCGACCAAATCACCATAGACTATCCACAGATCGTCCTGGAGGAGACCGATAAGGTCTGCCTCTTAGCTCTGGATCAGTGCCATCCTTACATCTTACCACTTTCTAAAGGTGTAGCGTACGCCACCCTTGGCATTGGTGAGGAAATCGGCGCCTTGCGCTGCTGCTGTTCCATGGGTACTGTCACTTTCAATGTTATGAAACGGCGGCGGCGGATAGCCATCACCCGGGAAACATTGAAACACCTGGCCGAACTAAAACTTGACCTCGCCAAACTTCAGGTCATGCCTGTTTTTGCTCCCCTTCCGGAAGCCTCACTGGAGAAGATTATTCCTTTACTTCAGCTCCAACAAATTAATACTGGGACCGACATTATTCAGCAGGGTGATGTGGGCGAGTTTCTTTATGTAATTACCAAAGGGGAGGTATTGGTGTTGCGCGAGGGTGGGCAAATACGGGAAGAAGTGCTTGCCACCCTTGCTGAAGGTGAGTGCTTTGGGGAAATGTCTCTCATTTCAGGCGAACCGATCTCAGCAACCATCAGGGCAAAAACCCCTGTGGTTTTGTTGCAGATAAGCAAGGAAGATTTCGATCGGTTGATCCTGGAGAATCCTTCCCTCAGTGTCTATTTCACGAAACTTCTTACCCAGCGATTGCAGCAGGCCAACACCAGAATGGAAGAAATGTTGGACAAGGGAATGCTGGGAAGCATAGAGACTTTCAGCATTCCTGAACTGGTCCAGACCCTCGCACTCAACGGCAGAACTGGCATACTCGTCATCTCGGGCCAAGAGAGTGAGGCTGACATTCACTTTGACAAAGGTTTCATTCACCAGGTCTCACTTGGAGAATTACTGGGCGAACAAGCCTTCTACGAGCTACTTGCTTGGGAGAAGGGGCAGTTTCAGTTTCAGCCCGCAGAGAGGCTCTCCATGAAGCGGCAGGTGTCCAAGGACACCATGCACCTACTGATGGAAGGGTTGCGCCGGTTGGATGAGAAAAAAGATCGCCTCTCAGGGTCAGACAACACTACTCAATCCGACTAATCAGGGGTCTACAAATACTCCTCCATACCCCTCTGCCTTATCACGTCAAGAATCTTGCCGATATCCTGAGCCTTATGAACCGGGCACACCAGCAAGGCGTCCTCAGTATCCACCACAATAAGGTCGTCAACGCCAAGAAGAACGCACAGCTTCTGGCGACTGAACACCACATTCTGCCTGGAATCTAAAGCCATAATTTCACCCTGGCAGACGTTGTTTTGATCATCTTTAGGCCAGATCTGGGCCATGGAGGCCCAGGTTCCCAAGTCGTTCCAGCCGAAGTCTGCAGGTATCATTAAGACATTATCTGCTTTTTCCATCACACCATAGTCGATGGAAATGGACTCCAGATCAGGGTAAATGCGGCTGATTCCATCCTCAGAATCACCCGTATCAAGAAAGGACTGCAGTTTTTGGAGATCTGAGTAAAGTCCGGGTAAATGGCTGCTCATTGCCTCCAGGATAGCCCCCGCTTGCCAGACAAACATCCCGCTGTTCCAAAAAAAATTACCCTGTTCCAGGTACTGCTCAGCACGCTCACGGTCAGGTTTCTCATGAAAAGAAATCACCTTGTAGAAGCCGTGATTTTGTACTGTGTCAACCTGTTCTCCTGCCTCTATATAGCCGTAACCGGTCTCGGCAGTCGTGGCCCTTATTCCCAGGGTAATGAGCGCTGGCTGTAGTCGGGCCCTTGCAACTGCTGCCCGTAGCGTCGCACGAAAAAGCTCCTCGTCGGTGATCAAATGGTCCGCTGGTAATACTGCCATCACTGCTGCGCTGTCCCGCTGCTGCACCAGGAGTGCCGCCAAACCTATGCAGGCTGCTGTATTTCTTCCTACCGGCTCCAGAATGATATTTTCTTTGGGCAGTTCGGCAAGCTGATTATGCACCTCCTTTCCGTGATCCTCACCGGCCACCACTATGATATTCTCAGGTGGCAGCAAACTGGTGATCCTCGCCACGGTCTGTTGCAGCATAGAGCGTCGCCCTACGATATTGAGAAGTTGCTTGGGTCGCTTTTGTCTGCTCCGCGGCCAAAATCTGGTACCTTTACCTCCAGCCATGATCACCGCGTACATTATCCTGTTACCTCCGTATAAACTCCGGGTTTGAGACAGCAAAGAATCCGGGCCAAAGGACCCGGCTTTGGGATGTCCCTTGAAGCGGTTACAAAATCGTATCCAGTCTCCCCGATCATCATTTGGCTATCACGTCTTTGAGAATATGAACCGCAGAACCGCAGAACACTGAACCGCAGAATATCGAAGTGAAAAACATCATCTCATTTCTTTCAGAAACTTCTGCTGTTCGAAATTCCTTGTTCGACATTCGATATTCGAGATACCAAATAGGCTGCATCCCACTCCAAACGGCGCTGCACGTTCGACAGTTTCTAACTTCAGATACTGCCAACTATATCTGACCTGGCCCTGAGGACCAGGTTTTCGATTTTGAATGAAAGGAATTGTGCCAGTATACGGCGTCATCAGCCATTTGTCATTTGTCATTTATTGTTGGTAGGGTGTCATATTTACGAAA
>CAMYLW010000271.1 GCA_947259475.1 Thermodesulfobacteriota bacterium | reverse complement strand
CCAGTCCAGATCACGAAAATCCAATCCGACTTGTGCCAGAGCCCACATGGTGCCCGCCCCACAATCGAAGAGCATTAGGTGACCGCCCATTCTTACCACTAGAGCCGGTGGCCGCCGCCGGGGATTGGGAATGCCAGTGCCCGAGCCAATTACGCAGACTTCTAATTTAGAAGGGTTGCCTATCACCTGAAAAGTCCTTGAGAGGTAATCGCTCACCGCAGAGAACGTCTAACAGCCGAAGGATAATCGTTTCTGACATTCCCGTTCACTTCTCCCTTGCCGGCAATCTCTCTCTTATGTTCTGCAGCAGCCCATAATCTAGGTCTTGTCCTAGGATGCCGTTCCCCAGATAGGAGTGGTCTCTCAGGTTGCCATGAAAATCCGAACCTCCTGTGTACACAAGTCCCAAGTTCTTGGCAATATCCTGATAGAGAACAACCGTCTCTTCGGTGTGGTCGGGGTAAAAGACCTCCAATCCCGCCAAACCCATTTCTTGTAACTCTTTGACCAGGAGAGTGAGTTCCCTGGGCTCGGTGATTTTAAGGGTAAATGGGTGAGCCAAAACCGCCAGACCACCAGCCCCGCGGATCAGGGCAATGGCTTCCCGGGGCGAGAAACGAAATTTTCCCACGTATGCTACCGCCCCCTTTTGCAGATAGCGCGAAAAGGCCTCATCAATGCTGGACACGTACCCCCGGTTTACCAGCGCTTTGGCAATGTGGGGACGCCCCACCTGTCCGCTAGAGAGGTTGAGGACCTCATCAGTAGTTATTTCCAACCCGAGAGCTTGCAGCCGTTCAATTATCTTGGGGTTGCGGGCAGCGCGTACCTCTTGCAGTTTTTTTAGTGCTTTGAGAAATTCCGGTTGGGAGGGACTGAAGCAATAGCCCAGGATGTGCATGGTACCTGGTGGATACTGAGCGCTGATTTCCACCCCCGGCACCACTTCAACATCCAGTTCTTTTCCAGCTGCCACAGCTTCTGCCACCCCGGCCACAGTGTCATGATCCGTGAGCGCAATAGCCCGCAAGTCTCTCTTTTTGGCAAGTTGCACCAGTTCCCTCGGAGAAAGACTTCCGTCCGAGCAGTTGGAGTGGGTATGTAGGTCGATTCGATCCATATCATCCTTGGTCATTTAGTCAAATCGATCAAATACATAATGTGGCCATTTAGCCAATTTCGAGCAATCAGCGGTCAGCTATCAGCCTTCAGTTTTCCCGATTTTCTTTTACTGACAGCTGAATGCTGATGGCTGAAAGCTTCAATCTTTACCGATAATATTTCTCCAAATACTCCTTCACCATGCGTTGAGTATTGAACCTGGGAGCACAGTCAGAGATAGAGGTCTTCATCATCTTGATCCACTGAGGACGATTCGCATAGTAAGTAGTCACTGCTTCCTCCAGCACACCATAAAAATCGGCCGCTGTTTCCTCATCGCTGGCATCCTCGTCGTCGCCTATGGCATAACCGTTAACACGATGCTTGCACACTTCGCGCCACCAACCATCCTGCACGCTCATATTAATGCCGCCGTTAAATGTAACTTTCATGCCACTGGTGCCGGATGCCTCCCTTGGACGTCTGGGATTATTGAGCCAGAGATCCACCCCCTGGGTGAGATGCGCCCCCTGCCACATATTATAGTTTTTCAGGTAGACCAGACGGAGACGACCTTCATACCTCTGGGCAGTGTGAATGATATCCTGAATTACTTTCTTGCCAGCCTCATCTTGGGGGTGAGATTTACCGGCAAAGATAAACTGAACTCGGTCGCGGGTGAGGTTCAGCAACCGCTCCATGTCCGTAAAAAAGAGGGTGGCCCTCTTGTAACCAGCGGCCCTGCGGGCGAAACCTACGGTTAGAAATTCCTCCGTAAAACCGGCATTGGAGGTGGCGTTGACATAGCGAATAAGCCGCCGCTTGGCAGAAAGCTCAGCTTCAGCCACCAGTTCATCAGGAATGCTTGTGGCACCCTCGAGCACTTCCGGGTACTCCCGCCACTGAGGCAAGAACTGGTCAAACAGCCGGGCATAGTCCGGACCGGTCCAGGTGAGGTGGTGCACGCCATTGGTTATGTGACCAATCTCGTAACCAGGGAACATGTCCCTGCTCACCTCTCCGTGCAGTTCACTGACCCCATTACAGGCGCGGCTGAGGTTCAGGGCAAGCCTGGTCATATTGAGACCATCCTCCCCGGCAAACTCACGTATTTCAGGCGGCAAGAACTCTCCCAGGGATTCTTCAGCCATATCATAAGGAAACACGTCATGACCGGCGGGCACAGGGGTGTGGGTGGTGAAAATACAGTAGTCGCGAACCTGATCCACGTCTCCGTCGAAGTCATGGTAAAGAGCCAGGGTAATAAAGGCGGAATGACCTTCGTTCATGTGGTAGGTGGTGATTCCCTCTTCCAATCTCTTTAAAACTTTGTATCCACCTATGCCCAGAATTGCCTCCTGACAGATGCGAGTATGACTGTCGCCGCCATAGAGGTATTGGGTCACCAGTCGATCATCCGCAGTATTGTCTTCAAGATCGGAATCCAAAAAATAAATGGGAACCTTCCCTTTGAGTCCCTCATACGTATACTTCCAGACCCCCACCTTCACTTCGCGTCCGTCCACGGGAACGGTTACCTTCATGGGCAAGGGCTCCATGAAAGCCCGGGGATAAAAATAGGGATACATCTCCTCTTGCCATCCCATGGGGTTGATGTTTTGCATGAAGTAACCCCGCTTGTAGAGCAAGCTTACCGCCACAAGTGGAAGGCCTATATCAGCCGCAGATTTGATGTGGTCGCCGGCAAGAATGCCCAGGCCGCCACTGTAGGTGGGAATGCTTTCGTTGAGCCCGATTTCCATTGTGAAATAAGCAATTTTCATCTGCACACACCTCACTGTTGTCTCGACTCTTGCCTTAACCCTTAGGTACTGTATCGAACTCCCTGCATAAGTTTAAAAAATACTGGTTTGGACGTAACCTTTTATTTAAACGCATAACCGCACACAATACAAGCGCAAGCTGTCAGTTGTCAGTGGTCCGTTGTCAGTTGCATAAAAGGCATAGAGCATGGAGAAAAGAGAGGACGGAGGACAGAATTGCGGATTGCGAATTTGGAAAAACTCGGAGGAGGCAGCGACCAGAGATCAGAGGACAGAAAATACTAGGCACTAGGCACTAGGCACTGAGAAGATACCGGGAATTAGAAACATGAGAAACAAAGTAGTCAGTTGTCAGTTGCATTTTGAGTGGAAGCATCAAGCCCGTCATTCCGGAATTCCGACGAAGTCGGGATATCCGGAATCCAGGCAAAAGGAATGACTTGCTGGATACCGGATCTCGTCCGCCGCAGGCGGATTCGTCCGGTATGACAGTTGTTAATTTTCCACAGTCTTTTCGATACCCTGCTAACCCAATAAGGTAACTACTAGTTTGACGTAGTGCTTATTGCCAAGTGCATACTGCCTAGCGCCCTCAGTCCTCTGTCTTCTGTTTTTCTTGCTACGGACAACTGACCACCGACTACGGACGGTGCTGCAAAATTCTCTTGCATGCAGTCTTATACTAACGGTAACATCAAAGACTGAACTATCTTCATCGACTGTATCAACAGCTTTAGCCATTTCGTCAGTCGAGCCCGGATATGAGAAATCAAAAAAGCGTCATCAG
>CAMYLW010000270.1 GCA_947259475.1 Thermodesulfobacteriota bacterium | reverse complement strand
AGATAACGTACCACGGATGAAGGGCAGCCGGCATGATAATGAGCTGCAGGCTGATCAGAATAAATGAGTATTTGAGGATTTCCTCTTTTTCCTTGTGCTTGAGAAATACTATGAGTCCGGCTGCAAGAACAATTCCCACGAGGATCTTGGTCAGGACAAAATAGTCCAGCCGAGAAAACATGTGCATGAGGAAATACTTGAGACCGAGGTTAAAGCTTTCATAAGGATCTCTAAAGTAGATGGGCAGAAAGCCAAGCATTTTCTTGCCGGCCGACACATAAGGGAGGTAGAAAACCAAAAGACAAGAAAAGAAAATTGACAAACTTTTTATCCTCTCTCCCCTGTTGATGAAGGCAGGCAGCAGCAGAGCCGGATAGATCTTGGTGGCACTTGCACAGGCAAGGCTCAGCACCCCTAAGGTTTTCTTATCTATAGAATAAAGAAAGAAGGCCAGGACAACGAGAAATACACTGAACCCCTCCAGATGCCCGCTGTGGGAGATTTCAAGTATTACCAGTGGATTCCAAGCGTAGACAACGAATCTGGTCTCCTGCAATCCATAGGTTCGCAGCAGAGCAATAAGTACGATCATGGTAAGAACATCGAAAAGGACGAAAACAGCCTTGAGACCCCGAATGCTATCTCCGACAAGCTTGTGAGTGGCCAGGAAGAATATCTGTGCTCCTGCCGGATAGACGGTTGGGAAACTTTTGCGATTGATATGAGGATAGATAGCTTTATCTCTCAAGGAGGCAAGCGAATCTGAAGAGGGAGGGTGCAGGTATGGATTGATGCCTTGTGATTGGACGCGTCCGTCCCACACGTAGCGATACATATCAGAAGAGAGCTGCGGGGTAGAGCCAACGAGGCAGAGCCTAAAGAAAACTGCAAAGAGGAAAAGCACCAAGAGCAAGCCTCGGCTACGGTCAGGCTGGTGCGGTCTTTTGAATACTATGTAGACTACGAAAAAATAGAGTGCATTCAAAACAAGGAACTGAAAGAGGAAGAGATGGGTGGAGGTAATATCAGTCCGATGCGGAAAAACAAACTTGGCGACTTGTCCCAAATCGAAATGAAAGAAATAAGCGGTGCTGGAGACAGCTCCCAACAGAACGGTGACTATAATAATGGAGTTGAGTCGAGAGAACATTGCTCTAGCTTTTCTTGGCGTGTGCGTATCCGTGCAGCACCGATAGGGAGAAGACGTAAAGAAATCCGGCTGTATAGATGAGTAAGAAAGGACTGATGAAGTATTTGCTGAAGAGAAGAAAAAGGAGCAAGCCGGCCAGGGAGTAGAGACCCAATATCAACTCAATGATAGATATGGCACTGAAAGGAATTGAATAGAGTTTCCCATACCAGGTGTCTTCCCTCCTCTCTATTCCATACTTGGGAGTTCGAACAAAACCAGTTTTAAACCCGAGAAGGGCCTGCACAATTGCTTTGGTATTGTTCACCGAGATTCCAGTGCCAAGGCACATCAGAAATGGCAGGTATTTGATACTTTTTTTCCAGTCTGGATAAAAGATCCTTTGCGAGAAGATGTACATGTTTGATGGACCAAAGGTGGCCAGACAAAAGAGGGTGAAGAACAGAAGAGGATAAGAGAGACTAATAAAGAACCACTTGGTGAAAAGCATGGGTATGGAAGTCAAAACCACGATGATCATCAGTGGGTGAACCATGTAGTGAGTCAGGTGCAGGAGTGACTGGATTTTAACCAGAAGGGGCAGCTTGGCCTTGAATAGTCTTCCCAAATTTTTCTTGGCCGTTTCGATGGAGCCCTTGGCCCAACGGTGCTGCTGTGATTTGAAACCGTTAATTGTCACCGGGAGTTCCGCCGGACAGACCACTTCTGGCGCGAATTCCAATTTCCAACCTTTGAGTTGGGCCCGATAGCTAAGGTCAAGATCCTCAGTCAAGGTGTCCGACTGCCATCCTCCGGCATCGTCGATTGTCTTCTTACGCCAGATGCCGGCCGTGCCGTTAAAATTCATAAACAAGCCGCCCCAGGCTCGAGCGGCCTGCTCTACCCCGAAGTGGCCGTCAATGCCCATGGACTGCGCCCTGGTAAGCATTGAGTATTCAGAGTTGAGATGCCCCCAGCGGGTCTGAACCATACCCACTTCGGGATCAACGAAATACGGGATCGTCTTCCTGAGAAAATCTTGGCTGGGGACAAAATCGGCATCAAAGATACCAGTAAACTCCCCCTTGGCCGATTTCAGTCCCTCCTTCAGGGCTCCTGCCTTATAGCCAGTGCGGACTGTGCGGTGTAAGTGATTGACATCAAAGCCTTGCTCTCTCATCTCTTGAACGACAGCCCCGGCGATCTCAACAGTGTCATCGGTGGAATCGTCGAGAACTTGGATTTCCAGCAGTTCCTTAGGGTAGTCAATTTGACAAGCCGCTTTTACTAACCTTTCTGCTACGTAACGCTCATTAAAGATAGGGAGCTGAATGGTTACGCGGGGCCAGCCTGTCAAGGGGAGTGTCTCCGAGAATTTGGTTTTGAGGCTTTGCTGCCGGTGCTTGGCTTTGGGGAGATTGATCCGGTAAAAAATCATCAAGAAGTAGCAATTGAGGCCGTAGACAAAAAGGGAGAACAAAGCGGCTAGGTAAAAACCCAGCAATATGTCTTCGGCTGCATTCATGGATTATACGTCTCGGAATTCTCGCAATCTAGTGAAGTGCTAGCATAGGAGTGGGTGCTTGGTTGGCAATGATCTACTATGATATCATCAATACTCGCCAACGCTGTGGTTAAAATAACAAATTGCAGTTGTGGAGGCAAGATGATCGGGGAATTGCTCCCCATTGAGCTTTCACTCTGTTAATACTGCCTTCTCCCGCATCACCCATAAGATCAACTTCGACGGAGAAAAAAATGAAGCCGAAGCCTTGGAAAACTCTCTCCACTAAAATGATCTATGAGAACCCATGGATGCGACTGCGCGAGGACATAGCCGAGTTGCCCAATGGTCGAACCACCATTTACGGGGTAGTCGTCTTTGGGGATTGCGTGGGCGTTCTGCCCTTTGTAGACGAAGACCATGTGATGCTGGTACGCCAGTATAGGTACGTACAGGGTGAGGCCCACCGCTGGGAAATGCCCACCGGCGGCTTAAAAGAGGGAGAGACGTTGGAACAAGCAGCTCAGCGGGAGTTGGCCGAAGAGGCAGGGTACTATGCCGGTCGATTGATCCACGTCAGCAGCTACTACACTTCCAAGTGTATCTGTGATGAAACGGCGCACCTCTACATCGGTGCAGAGTTGACGCCTGTCGAAGTAATGCCCGACGACACTGAGTTTCTGGAGAGGCGCATTTTTTCGTTCGAGGAGGCGTTACGTATGGTGCTGAAGGGCGAAATTATGGACAGCATGAGTGTGATGGGTCTCCTCCTGGCAGCTCGACGACGTAGCTGAAATCCCAAACTCCAAGCACCAAATTACAAACAAATCTCAAATTCCAATATACAATGACCAAAACAAAAGACAGGTTTGGAATTTCGAATTTTGGTCATTGTTATTTGTTTGATATTTGATATTTGTGATTTGGAATTTTTTGTCACTCTAGCAGACTTCCGCAATCAAAGCTGGGTCCTAAGGGCCCGGATTCTTTACTTTGCGGTTTACGGGTGAAGCGGTACGGTCAGATCTTGTTTATTTGC
>CAMYLW010000269.1 GCA_947259475.1 Thermodesulfobacteriota bacterium | reverse complement strand
AGGCGCCAAAAGAGCTAAACGCACTAGGCACCTCTGCCCCATTTATTCGGCATGTAAAACCTGGTCCTTCCACGCGTAGTGGGATCTTCGAAGGGTCAGTCTCGGATTCCGCTTTGCGGGGGTCAGAGTTCAATGGCTTTGCCGGTAAAGATGGCAAGCTGTTTTGCAGTACCGGAGTATTGCAGTATTGGGGCATTGCAAAATATCAAATTACCAAACATCAAATCTCAGAATTTTAGGTGTCAGGTGTCGGGTGTCAGGTTTCAGGGAGGAAAAGCGAAAGCACTGAGTCCTGAACACTGAAACCTCAGTCATTCCCTACCCTGTAGCCAATCTCGCCAATAGCCATTAACTTATGGCCTTTGCTCCCTCACTGGGTGATATTCTTACCCTTCAAATCAGACCCAAAAGAGCGACCTGCAAAAGAGCTAACCCGGATATCTCATGAATCCGCCTGAGGCGGACGCACTCTAGAGCGTTTTTCCTCGGAGTAGGTCTGCAACGATAGGGTAAATTTGCAGTGGAATGGAACCCATATTTGTGTAACAATCAGCGGACGAAATAATCAGTGCCAGTTAGGGCTTAAAAACGGTGTTGAAGAGGTAGATAGTCATGGGTTTTTTCAAGGCTTCAGCTGGATTGAGGGGAATGAAGCGGTTTGGAGTAATAGCCAAGGTGCTCATCAAACACGGCCTTGGTGATGTGGTGGAAAAGATTGTGGGCCGCAAAGACAAAGAGGGCGAACCAACCAAGATCAAGGGTGCGGCCCTAAAACCTGGAGTACTGTCACCACGCCGCATTCGTCTGGTACTGGAAGAATTGGGGCCCAGCTTTGTCAAGCTGGGACAACTGATGAGTACACGGGCTGATATATTTCCCGCTGAATACGTTGAAGAGCTGAGAAAGTTGCAGGATCGGGTTCCACCAATACCTTTTCCCGATATCCAAAAGGTCATCGAGGAGGAACTCAAGCGGCCCAGTGAAGAGATTTTTGCTGAATTGGACACGGCGGCCTTTGCCGCCGCTTCTGTGGCACAGGTGCATCACGCCACCCTTCCTGGTGGTGAAAAGGTAGCGGTCAAGGTAATTCGTCCGGGTATTATGAAAAAGATTCGGGAAGATATTCGTTTGATGTACTATCTTGCCGATAAGATTGAGAAATCTTTTGATATTGGTCGCATCCTGGCTCCCAGCAATCTGGTGAAGGAATTCGAGCGCACCATCTTCAAAGAAATTGACATGCTCATAGAGGCTGGCAGCATTGAGAAATTTGCCTACAACTTTCGAGACAGTGACGAGGTCTGTATCCCCGAAGTCTATTGGGATTACACCACCAAATCCATCCTGGTGATGGAACGGATCGATGGTATCAAGATGGATCGGGTTGATGAATTGAAGGCCCACGGCATAGATCCAAAAGAGATAGCACGCATCGGTTTACGCTCGTTCTCGCGGCAGTTGATGGAATTCGGTTTTTTTCATGCCGACCCTCACCCCGGTAATACCATTGTCATGTATGACGGTCGGGTTGGTCTCGTTGATTTTGGTATTACCGGCTACCTGGATGAAGAGATGATGCGGCAGATAGCTAACATCTTTCTGGGGTATGCCGAGCATGATTATGACTTGCTGCTGGATGCTTTTCTGGCTGCTGGTTTACTGGATGAAGAAAGGATGGATCTGGACAGCTTTCTTATAGACCTCAAGGACGTAAGTGAGTCCTTTTACGGGCGTTCGCTTCAGTCCATATCGGTCAGGGACGTCTACGATCAGATTATCTATTTAGCCCTCAAGTATCATATACAGTTGCCGAGAAATCTTTTGCTACTCTTGAAAACTTTTGTCCAGACAGAAGCCCTCGGCAAGATTCTTGAAAGTGATGAAAGCCTTCTGGAATTTGCCAAACCCTACGCCAGGAAATTAATCAAGCGCGGCTATGATGCGAACAAAGTTTTCAAGAACATAGGCAGAGAAGCACGCTATGTGGGCAAATACGCTAAAGTCATGCCCAGGTTCGTCCACGATATACTCAAACAGGTGTCCAAGGGAAAGCAGCGAGTTGAGATCTGGCATGAGGGCTTTCAGCAGTTTGATACAAAACTTGAGAAAGGCCTCAACAGGTTGACCGTTGGGTTGGTGCTCTCGGCTTCTATTCTTGCTGCTGCGTTGGTGCTCAATTCAGCGCAGAAAGTTCTGGAGTTCGAGGTAAGCTTCCTTGGGCTGGGGGCAATTTCTTTAACATCCATTTTAGGAGTAACTGGTTATGTCGTCACCACAGTTCTCGGCGTCTGGCTTATCATCGCCATTTATCGTTCCGGGAAACTGTGATGTGGGAGGTGAGAGGACAGACCACAGATGGTTTAAAGTACTGAATATCGAACAGCAGAACAAGGAACCGCAGAATGATGAAGTGATCACCTTCGATATTCGAAATTCCTTGTTCGACATTCTGCGGTTCAAAGAAGCGGTAGCTCAGATGAAGTCAATTTTGATTGCTTTTCTCCTGAATTCTGGATTCTGTCTACTGTCTCCTTGCTCTATGCCCAATGACAGCGAAGCCAAGTGATGGCGTAGCGCTAGCTGCCCGCTGCCTCCTGCCAGCTCCCTTGCTGTCCGCCTAGGGCAGCAACGGCTCCAGGGGGCACCCCTCGCAGCGGGCCTTACGTTTACAGTGAAGTTTTCCCACCCTCACCAGTAGGGCGTGATATTCGTTGAACATGTCCACATCAAGCGGCAAGTGGTGCATGAACAAATCTTGTAGTGCTTGATAGTTGACCTCCTCTTCAATGAGACCGTGACGGCTGGTAACTCGGTAAGTATAAGTGTCCACGACAAAAATGGGCCTGTGGAAAGCATAAAGCAGAATACTGTCGGCGGTCTCAGGGCCCACGCCGTTGACTGATAACAGCTCCTGGCGCAACTGCGCCGTCTCCATCTGCCCCATGGCGTCCAGGTCACCGCCGTAAGCCTCGGCAACCATCCCAATCAAGTTCTTGAGACGACGCGCTTTGAGATTGAAATAGCCTGCCGGCTTAATGAACTCGGCAAGCTCCTCTATAGATCTGTGGTGGAGTTTGTCTAGAAAAAGGAGGCCATTTTTGTTCAAATTGGCGATGGCCTTCTCAACTCCCTGCCAATTTGTATTTTGGGTGAGAACGGCTCCGATCATGACCTCCAGGGGGCTCTCTGCCGGCCACCAGTACTGGGGCCCGTACGCCGCCCGCAGTAGGTTGTAGATCTCCGTGAGTCTGTCAGCATGGGTGTTCATTATTCGAATCTCACAATCCGCAATCCGAAATCTCCTCGGACACGGTAGCATTTATCTTTAAGTCGGGCAACGGTGTCATTTCGCCTCTTTACATTGGATGGGATTGGAGTGTACCATCGGATTTCGGCTTACTCCCGAACCGGACGGAGTGGCCCAAGACCTTCACCCTAGTCTTGCTCGGTTTTGTGATTCTCGGAGGACTGATATGGCAGTAAGCCTGGCGCTGATCGTGGTCTTTGGCCTGGCAGCGGATATCATGTTCCGCAAGTTCAAGCTCCCTGGCCTGGTTGGCATGCTTATCGTCGGGGTTCTGGTGGGCCCATACGTCGTAGGTCTCATGCGACCTGAAATGATGCAGGTCTCTGCTGACTTCAGAAAAATCGCCCTGATAGTGATCCTGCTGCGGGCTGGATT
>CAMYLW010000268.1 GCA_947259475.1 Thermodesulfobacteriota bacterium | reverse complement strand
AATATGCTCACAAACACGCATTACCAGACTCATGTCATGTTCGATGAGTAGAATGGTTATTCCCTGATCCCTGATCTTGCGGATAAGGGTTATCAAATCTGTTGTCTCTTGTTCGTTCATCCCTCCCGCAGGCTCATCAAGAATCAATAGGCGAGGCTTTGTGACCAAGGCGCGAGCAATTTCCAGGAGTCGCTGATTTCCATGGGAAAGGTTTTTGGCCAACTGCTCGGCATCTCGTCTCAGTCCGACGAATTCTAATGCCTGCACAGCCCTTGCAAGCGCAGCTTTTTCCTCCCCCCGTTGGAACGGAGTCCGGAGCATCGCCCGCAAAGAGCCCGACTTCATCCTACTGTGGCATCCTGCCAGGACATTTTCCAAAACGGAGAGGTTTTGGAAGAGCCGGATGGTTTGAAAAGTCCTAGCTATGCCAAGAGAGATAATGCTATGGGTCAATAGATTGACAACTGACTTTCCATCAAAGATTATTTCACCTTGATCCGGACGATAAATCCCTGTAATCAGGTTAAAAACAGTAGTTTTACCTGCCCCATTGGGCCCGATCAGTCCCTTTACCTGCCCCATTGGGCCCGATTAGTCCCATGATGGAACCGGTGCCTACCTCCAAAGCGACTTCGTTGACCGCTAGCACACCCCCGAATCTTTTCGTGAGATTCTTTATACTCAACAGACTCATGCCCTACTTTCCCCTGAGGAATCATCCGACAAAGCGTACTTCCGCGGTCGGGGAGGTAGAATTCCCTCGGTTCGAAAGATCATCATGGCGATCATGGCACCGCCGAAGATTAGCATCCGAGCATTGGCAATCCCCCTGAACACTTCAGGTAGGCCAACAATCAACAAGGCACCCAATATTACCCCGGGAATGCTCGCTGATCCTCCCAACAAAATGAGAGTAAAAATGAGCACAGACTCCCAAAAACTGAATGATTCCGGCGAGATGATGGTCATTTTCGAGGCGAAGACATTACCGACCATTCCGGCCCAAGCAGCCCCGATTACAAAGCAGGCTAGTTTGTAATGGGCAACATTTATCCCACTGCCCTCAGCTGCCACCTCATCTTCCCGTAGGTAATTGAGAGCCCTGCCAAATCGTGAATTCTCTAACCTGTAAAAGAGGAATACGGCAACAGCTACAAACCCCCAGATAAGATAAAAGAATTCATGCGGTCGCCGAATGGCGATTCCAAAAATTGATGGGCGATCAATTCCAAAAATGCCATTCGCACCGCCGGTTATCCCGAAAACATCGTTGATCAGCGCAATACGAACTATTTCTCCCAGACCGATGGTAACGATGCAGAGATAGTCTCCCCGGAGGTGGATAATAGGACGCATCACAATTGCAGCAAACAGTCCTGCAGAACATGCACACAGGGGTAGAAGCCACAAGACCGGAATATTGAAACGGGTGTTGAAAATCGCTGCGGTATAGGCCCCCACGGCGTAAAATGCGGCATGGCCAAGATTAAAAAGTCCTGCATGGCCCACTATGATATTCAGACTGAGCCCGAGGATGGCGTAGAGCCCCACGTTGTTGAGAACATCTACCCAGTACTTGTTCAGAAACAGAGGCGACATTGCCAAAAGCGCTGTCACAACTCCGTAAGTGATCTTCCTATGATCCTTCATACCTTTTCTGCCACCCGTTCGCCCAACAGACCGGTAGGACGCACGATGAGAATCAAGATCAGCACTACAAAGGCAATGGCATCTTTCCAAGCAATGGAGATGTAGGCCGCGCCCATGGCCTCAATGACTCCGAGCAGGATGCCTCCCACCATAGCACCAGGGATGTTGCCTATTCCGCCAAGAATCGCCGCAGTAAAAGCCTTTAACCCGTATACCCAACCCATGGTGAAATTAATCTGGCCATAGAGAAGCCCCACCATAAGTCCAGCCAATCCCCCCAATGCCGGCCCAATCAAAAAGACAATGAGAATAACCCGGTCAACATCAATACCCATCAGTCTTGCCGCACCTTGATCGATGGCCGCTGCTCTGATGGCCGTGCCAATTCTGGTTTTGTGGATATACACGTAAAGTGCTGCCATGATCACTACCGAGGCAAGCAAGATGAGGAGCTTTACGAGGGGAAGGTAGAGACCGAACAGATTCACCGCAGTCCTGGGAAGGATACCCTGGGGATACACTTGTAAGCGAGCACCATAGATAAGCATCACCGCGTTCTGGAAAAAAATAGAAGCTCCCAGCGCCGAAACCACAGCAGAAAGACGCGGTGACTCCCTAAGGGGGCGGTAGGCCGTCCTTTCCAGAAGCGCCCCCACCACCGCCACCAGTCCCATCACCATTAGAGCTAGTAGGAGCACACCGAGAACTGGCCCGAAGAACCCGCTCAATCCTAGGGAGGTTAGCAGAGTCAGTCCTAGGTAGGAGCCGATGGTGAAAAGCTCACCATGGGCGAAATTGATCAGCTTTAGTACACCATAGACCATGGTGTAACCAAGGGCAATCAGGGCATAGATGGCCCCAACGGCCAGACCATTAGTAAGCTGTTGAAAGAATTCTTCCATTGTGGTGCGGAGGAATTGAGAAAAATCGGCTCACGGCAAATTAACCGTGAGCCGATCGTGGAAGGAGCAGGGTTACGGCTGCAAAATGAATTGGCCTTTTGCATTTACCCGGTAGACCCTATAGACCTCGCCAACTCGATCACCTTTATCATCAAAGGATATCGTCCCGGTCAAGCCCGGATAATTTCTGAGTTTCTTGTGCAAGTATTTAGCCACCGTGTCCGAATTGGTTGACTTGGTAGCCTTTATGGCAGCTGTGAGCACCCGGAAACCGTCCCCCGACAACACCGCCCAAATCGAACCAGGGGTGGAGCCGTATTTCTTCTTATAAGCTCTAAGAAAATCCGACGCCTCTTTAGAGGGAAGATCCTGAGGAACCGGTGGGCTTAAAAAATGAAAGCCCTCAGCCGCGTCCTTACCAGCAATCTTGATCAGATCAGGATTATTGTTGGCGTCGCCTCCGAGGAAAGGCACATTCCAATTCATTTCTTTTTTCTGCCGAAGCAGAAGGCCACATTCCGGATAGTAACCAGTAAAGAAAACTCCATCCGGACGCGCCGACTTCAGCTTAGTGAGAATAGCGGTATAATCTCTTTCGCCGGGTGTGAGGGCATCGTAGAAGACAATCTTCACGCCTTTTTTTTGCAAGAGAGTTTTCGCCTCCTCAGCGAGTCCCTTGGCATAGGTGGTATTGTCGTGAAGAATGGCTACATTCTTATATCCAAGTTTCTGAAGAGCCTGAACGCCCACCCTGCCCTGCTCATCATCGCGAGGAGAGGTCCGAAAGAAGTACTTCAAACCTTTAGCAGTGAGTCGGACAGCAGTGGAACCATTGGCAATTTGAATGACTTTGGATTCGTCATAAATGTTTTGGGATGCTTCAGTAATGGATGACCCGTAGGTACCGATTGCACCTACAACGTCTTGAACTACAAGTTTCTGTGCTGCCAGGGCAGCGGTCTTCGGATCGCCACCGTCATCTGCACTGATAATTTCGACCTTCTTCCCCAGAAGTCCCCCCTGAGCATTTAATTCCGCAGCAAGCAGTTCAACGATCTGTTTCATATCCTGGCCCTCGCTGGCCCACTCGCCAGTCAGGGGAGCCATCAAACCGATCTTGAGTGTGCTAGCTCCAAAGGCCGTTGCCGCAATCAAGCAAAACGCTACCGTCAAAAATAGAATCTTCTTCATAGAACCCTCCTCCATCAGGTTTCACCGTAAACCATTTCTCATCACTTAGCTTCGCGTCTGAACAGTACCAATCTGCGAAAAATATCAGAGCCTATACCGGTAGTCAACCGGAAGTGAATCACGAGTTGTTATAACTTATATCCAACTGGAAATTCTTGAGAAATCCCTCCAGCTTGTGAAAATGGTCGACGGCCTTTTCCAAAACCAGGGTTAATTCCTCCCCTGATGGCTTGTATGTCTTTGTCCACTCTTCCAACAAAGAGAGCCATTCCTCATTTTCAAACGTCCTCAGTAAAGCCAGAATCTCAGCCGCTTGAGGGATATTTTTCCTGGCCTTGGAGGCACCTGAGGTCAACCCTTCAAAGAAGCCGGCGACCGTCCCCTCCAAACAGTAATCTTCAGCCCAGACCACATCACCCACACCATCCAGCCGATCGATCCGCATTTGTATGGTTAAGTGTAGGAAGAAGAGTATAAGAGCCAAGAGTTTGCCAGCCTTCTTACCGGTG
>CAMYLW010000267.1:3753-4994 GCA_947259475.1 Thermodesulfobacteriota bacterium | reverse complement strand
GGCGATTGCGCTATACTTGCACCTCATTTTATCGATGGCGATCACACAAGAGGAGAGTTAGATGTCGACGCAAGAGAATCTCATCAAAATCTACGAGTATGCGCTCAATCAAGAACAAACTGGCATGAGTTTTTTTCAGACCTCCCTGGGCAGAATGGGAATTGGTGCTGCAGTAAGTGCTTTCAAGCGGTTGGTCGAGGAGGAGGAGAAACACATTCTGTTCATCAGCCGCATTATCGACAATCTGAAAGCTGGAGCAGACATAGACATCGCGAAAGTGCAAGAATTCGTTCTGGAACCTATAAATTACTTCGATGAACGGGCCAAGTCCGAGTTTTTGCAACAGTGCGTTGAGGGATCCATGGTTCCGGACGTCACTGTCTTCAATACCGCTTGGCTCATCGAGAAAGATCTCAGTGAGTTCTACGAAAATGCCGCCAGGAATACAGAAGGTTCTGCCAGTGAGTCCTTTGGCATGCTTGCCCGCTGGGAAAAAGCCCACGAAAAATTCTTCAAGGAATACCGCGATAAACTTTCAGCTGTTTACGCTGGAATGCCTTGGGGAGGGTAATGTAGCAGGCAGCCCTTCGACCCTTCGACAAGCTCAGGGCAGGCAGGCTCAGGACATGCTTGCAGCTGGCAGCGTGAGAAATACACTATAGAGGGCGGGAAAATCCCCACCCTTTTGTAGATTATATAGTAATCTAGCCCGGATAATTCACGAATTGGTGTCGCGAGACCGTGGAGATGGGCTTGCCACCGGGCAAGCGCAGGGGCTCGCATCCGAGGTGTACTTGAACAGTACGTCGCAGGGTGCGGGACCCGAGGACGCCCGGAAGGACGCCCATATCCGCGGTCGGAGCAGCCGACTCGTGAGTTATCCTGGCTAGGTTTGTCTCTTTAGGTTAGCTGCAAGTTGAGCAACCTGGGTGCCCAGGTATACGCACTCTTGCCCCTCCATGCAGGCGTCTGCATCCTCTGCTTCTAGGTGGGTCGAGAGATGATGTTTTCCGTGTTTTAACTCAACCACCCAAGCCTTTTTCTCCTCGTTATAATCCACGTCAACATCAATGCCGCATTCTCCGATGTCAGGATAAATGGATTTAATCTTCTCACATAGTTCTTTCTTGTCGTGCATTGTTTCCTCCTATTTCAATAAGCAGTGAGCGGTTAGCAGTAAACGCTTCATGCTGACTCACTCAATCACCACCCGCTTACTCCTCCCTGTTTGTCCAACCTGC
>CAMYLW010000267.1:0-3696 GCA_947259475.1 Thermodesulfobacteriota bacterium | reverse complement strand
AACCTCCGTTATTGGACTCTGGCACGAGTGACCTTCACAGATATAGACAACTGGTTGGTCGTCCGCACTTTGGAGTTTCTTTACGAAGGGAGCTACAGCCGTAATTTCTTCCCCTGCCTGACCTGAAGGCCGCAGCAGTAGGACTTCATTGGGGAGAAAGTGGGCGTGGATTGTTTCAATCATTGCCCTGCTACTTCCGCCATTTTTGTTTTCCACGATCACTATCTCCCGACTGGGACCAATCATAAAATCCAGTGCTGCCAAGAACTGAGTGTAGGCAGAGGGATATGCTTTGATACGTTTGGCAAAAGTCCCGGTCAGTTGCTCAGCCCTATTCACCAGATCACGATCACCTGTAATATGTCCCAGGCGGACTAAGTTCAACGCCGCCACAGAATTGCTCGAAGGGATTGCCCCGTCGTAAATTTCCTTGCTCTGCTTGATCAGAACCTCGTTGTCTTTGCCGCTATAGAAGAAACCGCCGTAGGTTTCATCCCAAAAAAGCTCAATCATGACATGATTCAATCCAAGGGCTTCCTCCAGGTAGCTGACCTCAAAAGTGGCTTCGTACAATTCGATGAGTCCCCAGACAAAATTTGTATAATCATCCAAGTAGCCTGGATAGACCACTTCACCATCCCGGTAGCGACGATACAAGCGAGGTCCCGGTTTCTTGAGGTGCTCGAGGATAAAGCTAACAGAACGTCGGGCTGCATCCACATAGGTCTGATTACCAAGAGCCTTGTAGGCCTTGGCCATGGCGGCAATCATCAGCCCATTCCAGGAGGTGAGTATCTTGTCATCCTTGAGAGGATGAACCCGTCTTTCCCTCGTCATAAAGAGACGTTCTCTTGCCTCTTCCAAAAGGTTTTCCAGCTCGGCAACCTCCATATTCTCCTGCGCGGCGAAATTCTCTAACGGAATACGCCTGTGTAGAATACTGCGACCATCCTCGAAGTTGCCATGGGGACCGATGTCATAAAATCGGCAGAAAAGGTCAGCCAAATCTTTTCCCAGGTGTTCTTTTATCTCCGTGGGAGTCCACACATAAAAGAGTCCTTCCTCACCTTCACTGTCAGCATCTTCGGCAGTGTAAAAACCCCCCTCCGGAGCAGTCATGTCACGCAGAACGTAAGTAAGGATCTCAGCTGCCACTTCTCCATGGCGGGCCTCACCCGTTGCCTGGTGCGCCTCAGTATACGCCATAGTCAGCATGGCCTGATCGTAAAGCATCTTCTCGAAATGGGGCACCAACCACCTTTCGTCAACGGAGTACCGACAGAAACCGTAACCGATATGATCAAAGATGCCACCATATCGCATATTATCGAGTGTTTTCTCCACCATGCGTAAGGCATTGGCTTCGCCATTTCTCCTGTGCCACCGTAGGAGAAATGTGAGGTTGTGGGGGGTGGGGAATTTTGGGGCTGAGCCGAAACCGCCCCATTTCGGGTCAAAAGCCTGAGCTAGTTGGTCGTAGCCCTTTTTCAGTGTATCTAGATCCAGCTCGGCCATTGATCCACTGGTAGGTCTCGGTTGAATACCCTTGGTAATCTTTTCGCTTGCCTCAAGAAAAGAACCCCGGTCATTTGCCCAGGCATTAGCAATATGGCTGATCATGTCTAGAAAACCTGGCATCCCCATCCTGCCGGTTTTGGGAAAATAGGTCCCGGCGTAAAAAGGCTTGGCGTCAGGCGTCATAAAAACTGAAAGGGGCCATCCCCCTTTCAGGGTAATGGCCTGGCACACTGCCATATAAACCATATCAACATCCGGCCGCTCTTCTCGGTCAACTTTGATGGCAACAAAGAATTCATTGAGCAGGCGGCCAACCTCTTCGTCCTCAAAAGACTCATGCGCCATTACATGACACCAGTGGCAGGTTGAATATCCTATTGACAGGAATATGGGCTTATCCTCCCTTTTGGCCTTGTCGAATGCCTCTTCTCCCCAGGGATACCAGTCCACCGGGTTTTCGGCATGCTGCAGCAGGTAATGACTCTTCTCCCTACTCAAGCGGTTTTTTCCCTTTTCTAATCCTGACGGCTCAGTCTCCATGACATCTCCTCCTACTGACTGGGAATAGTTGCAATGTATAAACAATAAACACTAGCCGGCCAGTAGTCTATATAGTGACACCAATTTTTCGTGGTGGAAGCCTGGAATACGTGCGAAAAAAGAGAAAAATGAAGAAGGAGGCAGAAGTCAGAATTCAGGATCCAGGAGGCAAAAACATAAAGACTATCCATCCCTCCTGGCTACTGACTTCTCGAGTAAGGCCGGTCTTCGTACCGGCCAAGAGGGCATAATGAAATGTCATTTTGGGCGGGTGCAGAGCCCCGCCCTACCGAACATTAAGATCAGGGGCTCAATTTACTGCCAATTTCTTTTCCGTAGTCTTGGGCCATCTGTACCCCACCCCCCAGAGAGGCTGACTTCAAAAGGAGCGGACCTTTGGCCATGTCCATCTTGAAGACTTCTTTCATGGTATTGTAGATTCGATCCTGGGCCTCGGTGCTCCAGCCATGAGCGCCAAAAGCGCCACCCACCTTACCTTCCAGGTTGGCCTTTTCCGCCAGAAACAACATGGTTTTCATGGACTGCAGCATCTCACCGTGGTAGGTGGGGGAACCGAAGACATAGCCGTCATATCCTTCGAAATTGGCCTCGCTCTTAATATCCTTCACCTCAACAATCACTGCCTCATTGCCGGAAAAGCGAATTCCTTCTGCAACGAGATCAGCAATATCTCTAGTCGAACTGGTCCTGGTGGCATAAACCACGAGAACTTTCGCCATATTCCTTTTCCTCCTATTCTTTTTGTCGGATCAACCCCGCTGCCTGCGGGAACGATCCGACCTACACAATCAATATGAGGTCTTTTCGTAGGTCTGGTGGTTCTGCTCTCTCAGGAAGGGTCTTATCGCAAGCAAAGCTTGCTTCTACTCAAACTCTCAAATAACGTTCAAGATTTCATGCTCTCTATTGCGCTCTTTCCAAGGTTAAAACTCTGTTCCAGGGCGTCCGGGTGCTTTTTGATCTCACCCTTGGCCTCAATTCTATCGAGCAGAAGCCCTCCTTCGTAACTCATGTCCAGCGCATCAAAGAAGTATTTTGCCGTCAGCTCCACCCCAACAAAGAGGTTTTTTCCTTTGGTGGCCCCCACACAGATTAGGTAACCCTTGCCGCCGTCGTATTTTCGCCTCTGTTCCGGCGTCTTTTCCAGTAGCTTCTTGGACCACATGGCCTGGCTGCGGTCGATCAGAAGTTTCACCTGAGCTGTGACATTATAGAAGAAGTTCGGGGAGGCCAGAAAAATGACATCCGCCTCCTGAAGTAGTGGGTACACTGTATCCATGTCATCATGAACTGCGCACTCTCCCGTGTCATCACAGCTTCCACACTCAATACAGCCGCTAATCTTTAGCTTCCGTGCATAGATCGACTCCACCTCAGCACCAGCCGCCTGTGCTCCTTCCAGGATCCGGTCCAGGAGTAGATCAGTGTTGCCTCCCTTGCGCGGACTTCCGTAAATCCCCAGTACTTTCACGCTCACTTTTGGCCTCTTCTCCACTTCGTTTCTCGCTGGCACACCTGCGCAGTGTTCTCGAATGTCAGCTTAATACAGAGTAAATCCGAATATTGAAAAACGCCTATTCCTTTAGCTCCGCATACTGTAGATACCAGAGTTCGATA
>CAMYLW010000266.1 GCA_947259475.1 Thermodesulfobacteriota bacterium | reverse complement strand
GGAGGCAAACACAAGGGTCTTCGTGGACTGTCCCCGTGCCTTGCGAATAAAGGGGGTGGCCGATTGAACGAGCAATGACGCACCGCCTAATGCGCTTCCTACCATAAACTGTCGTCTGGTACATTTTAGTGTCATAGTGTCCTCCTCTTTTGCTGGGGTTGGATGTGGAGAGCCAGTTCTTATACACACGCCGTGAAACGCAGGTTAGTCTCTTTTTGGTCTGATGCGACTGTTCGCATCTTAAAAATCTCAGTCTGATTGACCAAATTGATACCTGCAATGTATTGATTAATAACGATGGTATGGCTGTACTTGACGGGTTGATGTTGCAGCGTTAATATCCTATCACCTGAAGGGTTGTCACCACAGCCTTGATGATTCTCGATTATTTCACAAATAACTTTATTAAATGTCAAGCTATTTTTAAAAAAAAATTGTAATTATTCAAAGATCGTCTCAACCGTCGTATCGATACTGACACGGATTCGACCATAACTCCATTCATAAGCCACACCGACTTATCGGGATGAAGTATTAAAAAGGAATTTAACTAAATGAAACCATCCTATATAGTTTCCTATGATTTAGGTACGAGCGGAGTTAAAATTGCATTAGTCGATCTGGAAGGAAATTTAATAAGTTCTGAGACCGATAGCTATTCATTACTGATACCAAAGCACCAGTGAGGATCTTGGTGGGGATAGATACCTGCAGGCGGGGCAAGTCGTCGTCCGACTCTAATAGGTAGGCGGCTCTCACTATCAAGATATAGTAGTAAAGGGAAATCACTACATTGATCATGGCGATAAGCACCAAGGTGAAGTAACCCTGCTTCATAGCGGCGACAAAAACCAGGAATTTACCGGTAAAGCCAATGGTAGGGGGTATGCCGGCCAGACTGAATGCTCCCAACATCAACGCCATGGCGAGTATAGGAGAGCGGCGGTGCAAGCCGGCCAGTTGGGCAATCTTCAAATCGCTGCCGTCATATGCCACCTTCACGACCACCAGAAAGCAAGTAAATGTCATAACCAGATAGGCCACAGCATAAAAAATGGCACCAGCATAACCACTCTGATTCATGCTGAGAATGCCGATGAGAACGTAACCGGCATGGGAGATGCTGGAGTAGGCCAACAGTCGCTTCATGTCCTTCTGCATGATTGCCACCAGGTTCCCTACAGTCATGGAGGCAATGGAGAGTGTAACCAGGGCGTGAACCAGGTAGGTGCTGGCGCCACTGCTCAGCGCAATCATTCGAATAAGGATTGCTACCGCCGCGACTTTAGAGGCTGTAGCAATGTAGGCGGTGACCTGATTGGCAGCCCCCTGATACGCGTCAGGCGCCCAAAAATGAAACGGAAAGACGGCAAGTTTAAAGAAAAAGCCGCATAAGGTGAGGAGGAGGCCTATTATTGCTGCCGGCCTACCTATTACGCCGGGAAGAACCTTTATTATCTCCGCCACATAAGTGGTGTGAATGACACCGTAGAGGGAAGCTATGCCAAAGAGCATCACTGCCGAGGCAAACGCCCCCACGAGAAAATATTTTATGCCCGACTCCACATGAACGCCATAGCCCCTCCGCAATGGGACCAGAATATAGAGCGAATAACTGGAGAGTTCCAAAGCGAGGTAGATGGTCAGCAACTCGACACTGCTTACCAGTAGCATCATCGCCAGGGTGCAGGTGGTCAACAGGAGGTAAAATTCAGGGTGGTAACGCTCATCAATACCGATGAGCTCAGAGCAGATACAGATTACCAGGAAGAGGCCCGTGGCCAGTATTGCCTTGAAGACCTGAGAGAAGAGATCAACCCTGTAGACCTCAAAGAAAAGCGTTCCCTCCAACCTCACTGAGACCAGGCAAATCACGATACCGACAGAGGCCAGACAAAGAGCTACGAAGTAATCCCTCTTGGGGTTTGGCCGCACCAGCATAGAGAGGCAAAAGAAGACCCCGATCATAAACAAGAAGTACAGTTCCGGGATGAATAAAGCCCAATTCATAAGATAAAATGCCTAAAATTAAAGACTTAAAAGCTTTTGGACTGATTTAATTAACGTAGGGCCGGTCACCGTACCGGCCTGCCTACATCACATCCATTTATGCCAGGAAAACTGGTATTCCTCCCAGCTATCTGCCAGACCAGCCCTAACTGGATTCATAACCAAGTATTCAGCTGCCTTGATCAGATCTTCATCCTTACGCAGAGCATGGTCATAGAAGCCTCGCTGCCAAAAAGGTCCATTAAGACCAGTATTTTTCAAAAGATGACCGGCAAATTTCTTCCAACTGCCGATTATATCGACCAGGTTTCCAGCACTCGGAGCGATAAGCAGATGAATATGATCAGGCATTAAGCAATACGCAAAAACGTTACCTTGCTGTCCCATGGGTCCAGAGTACAACGTCTCTATCATCTTTGTCGCTAGCTCTGGATTTTCAAATAATCTTTGACGTTTAGCTGTGCAAATTGTCACTGAAAAAATTTGGCTGGGCTCCTCATATATTTCTCTGGAAAGGCGAATGTTTTTTCGTCGCTTGGCAACCACAATCAACATCTCAGTGGACTTAACAGGCGGGTACGGTGACCCGCCCTACCAAAACATTAAAACTTTAGACATCCTAGTTCATTTTAGGCATTTGCAATGCCGGCTTCGCTTACCACCTGAGTATGTTATACGTCTCTGGATCCAGTGAGCCGGTTCGTCTGTAAGCATAGACAATTAAGGCCAGCCCCACCGAGACTTCAGCAGCTGCGATGGCAAAGATGAAAAGCACAAAAACCTGCCCCTCAAGTTGCTGCCAGCGCAGTGCCGCCGCCACAAAAACAATCCCGGCCGCGTTCAGCATGATTTCAACACCAATGAGCATCATGATCAGGTTGCGACGGGCAACCGCACAAAACACCCCCATCGCAAAAAGTATCCCTGCCAACATGAGAATGTGGCTGTACGGCACGATCATGCTTGATCCTCTTTTTGGTCTCCACTTTCTTTCACAAAGGCTTTTCCCAGATACAGAGCGCCAATCAGGGCGACAAGCAGCAAGAACGAGACGATCTCCACTGAAAGCCAATATCTTTGGAAAAGAAATCGTCCGAAAACCCTTGGCCTTGCCAGGGCTGTTTCCAGAATGGTCTGGCTGCCGGGGTCTGTAGTGACTACAAGAATGGCGACAGCGATATAGATTAGGCCCAGAACCCCGGCCGGAAGCCATTGTCGAAGTGTGGGTTTCCGCAGTGCAGACGGCTCCACCCGCAGCATCATAATGATAAAAAGAAACAGGACCATAATTGCCCCGGCGTAAATGATAATTTCCAGAGCAGCCAGAAGAGGTGCCCCAAAGAGATAATAGAGCATGGCGCTGCCGAAAAAGGAGATGACCAAGTACACTATCGAATGCACAAGATTTCGTCGGGTAATAGCCAGCCCAGTGGCAACCAGAATCACGCCTGCTAAGATATAAAAAACGGCAGCATAGATGGTCATATTTTACCTTTAAAACAGTTCAAATGAGCTAAAATGAACTAAAATGTCTAAAGTGCCTAAAATCTGAAGTCAAAGAGTTCAGTAGCCAGTAGTTAGGTGTCAGGTGTCAGAAGTAAACGGTAAATCTTTTTCGAGAATCTTTTGTCTCAAATTCCTTAATTCCTTAATTCCGCAATCCTCAATTACTTCCCTATGCTCGCTGTCTCCAGGCTACCTCTTACGGTAGATTACTCTTTACGTCCACGGGTTTATCTTCTTTTACGTGTGTTCCTTTGTCACCAACCTCGGTTACCACGCCGGCGTATTTATAAAAGTTGTATTTCTTATCCTTGCCGCCGTGTTCTATAAGAAGGTCTTCCTTTTCGTAAACGAGCTTCAGGATGTCGCGCTCGCACGTTTCAAAATACGGCGTTAACTGAATTGCCGATGTTGGACAGGCCTCTTCACAGAGCCCACAGTAGATACAACGGGCGAAGTTGATGCGAAACCAGCGGGCATAGCGGCGTCCATCCTCGCGCTCATCCGACTGCATCGAAATACAACTTACCGGGCAGGCGGCGGAACATAGATAGCAGGCGACGCAACGCTCGCCACCGTCGGGATCGCGAGTGAGCACGATCACGGCCCGCGACCGTTCCGGTAATGGCCGCTTGTATTCCGGGTATTCTTCGGTAATGGGCTTGCGGAAGAGGTGCTTAAACGTGGTGGCAAACCCACTTCCCAGGGCCGCTATTGCTTCCAAGGCTGATCTCATTGAATCCTCAGTTCTCTCGTCACCCCCACCCTAACCCTCCCCCGTCAAGGGGGAGGGGAACTTTAGGCCAGTCGAAATTCCCCCTCCCCTGGCGGGAGGGGTTAGGGGGAGTGG
>CAMYLW010000265.1 GCA_947259475.1 Thermodesulfobacteriota bacterium | reverse complement strand
CAGACAACACTAGTTGAAACATTTGAGTGAATCTCTCCGACCAAAGGTCGGAGCTTCCAAAATCTTTCAAAAAATATTTCCTCCCCCTTGAGGGGGAGGATTAAGGTGGGGGTGAATCCCCCTTACCTTCCCCCCTCACCGTGCAACCACGGACATGGGTAACATATTAGACCGGCGACATGGGTTACACATTTTGTCCCGGTTGATAAGTCTGGGGGACGTCGACTGAAGGTCGCAGTCCCCTTGAATCGGCGTCGTGAAGGTCGCCTAAGAGGATCGAGCCGAAGTAAACTTGACTGCGGTTTTCATCGATCCTTTTCACAGCAACTGGAGCACCTTTTAGAGCTTCTCCTATGAACCGTTTGCGTCCACACCATTTAATCTCCCCATTGGTGCGAACTCTACGGACCTGATACCCAGGTGGGTAGGAGAGCTCGATAAGGCTTTTTGGATATGCTCTATCCGAGCGATGGTACATTTGAGCTGGCTTTTTCATTTGCAGCGCTTCATGAGGACGTTGTTCATTGAACTCTTTACGCCACTTATTAAAGCGGCGTTGTTGCGCTCTGTGGTTGGCCGAAGCTGGACAGCAGGCCTCCTGCTTCAGTGTCAGATGCATCCGTTCATGGATGCCATTTTGTTCGGGGTGACCTGGTGCTATCAGCTCTAACTTGATCCCTAGCAAGATCCACCACACGCTCAGCCGTGATAGGCCACCTGCACTCGTTGAGGCAAAAGGACTGCCATTGTCACTGCGAATGATCTCAGGCAATCCATAGTGCCGGAAAAGTTGTTCAAAAACGTCCCTGGCAGCTGCATAGCCCTGATTCGGCAACGCCTTAATGCCCAAAACGTAGCGACTGTAAAGGTCACTTACAGTCAAAGGATCACAGCGTTGACCATCTCCTGTGCGAAACCAGCCCTTGTAATCAACGCCCCAGACGTTATTAGGCCTCTGGACTTGGCTAAAAGGGCCCTGAAAAGATCGCTTCCGGCGTCGACGTCTTTTTCGCGGCTTGACCAACCCAGCACGATCCAAAACGTTGCCGATGGTGCTGGCCACAGGAATGGGACCGGGCCAGCCTTGCTCTTGCAAAATGATTCGAATCTTCTTGGGACCCCATCGAGGATGCTGCAACCTCTGCTGGATGATTCGGGCTACCCACTTTTGACTCGTCTTATGGGGACAATGCCAAGGCCTTCGACTCCTCTCCCTCATCCCCTCCAAGCCATCAGCCCGGTAACGCGCTATCCACTTGTATCCAGTCTTGCGACTAATCCCATACTGGCGACACAATTCAGCTATGCTATATTCTCTTTGCTCAACTGCCAGTACAAACCTAATACGTTCTTCCATGGGCAACACCATCTTCCACGCCATAGAGCACCTCCATGGCGTATATTATTATGTTACCCATGTACCCGGTCTAATATGTTACCTATGTACCAGGTTCGGACCCACCCTAACCCTCTCCCCCAGGGGAGAGGGGATTTAGGGGTTGGGGCTAGCCCCATTTTTAGAAGCTGTACCATGCGCTCTTCGCACACACCGCATTCCTTATTGATTTGAATTCCAAATTATAACTCCCTAGTAGGCTTCTGAAAAACTCGGTATTCAGAGTGCGAGCTCCAAATCAGTCATTCCGGAATCCGCCGACGGCGGATATCCGGAATCCAGAAAAAACAATCCTTTCCTAGATACCGGATCTCGACTTCGTCTCGTCCGGTATGACGTTTGGGACCGCTTCCCAGACTTTTTCAGCAGGTTGCTACTGTCTTCTGTTCACTGCATGCTCCCACCTTTCGCTGATCGCTGAAAAGGGCCATTTATGGATGGAAACTACTTCCCTCTTGACTGCAAAGGCACACAAGAATAAGCTCATGCTAGCCCTGTAAGGGCGAGAAGAAAGGAGTTTGACATGAGACTTAATATAAAAGCCTTTGGACTGACCTGTGGGCTGTTCTGGGGATTTGGTCTTTTCTTGCTCACCTGGTGGATAATTGCTTTTGAGGGTCCATCGGCCGACCCTACCTTTATCGGCCGTATTTATCGGGGCTACAGCCTGAGTCCTACTGGCAGCTTTGTCGGTTTGATCTGGGCCCTGCTAGACGGCTTTATTGGTGGGGTAATTTTCGCTTGGCTTTACAACCTGATCATAGGACGCATTGCGACAAAGGCAGCATAGCTGGCCTGTGGGCAACGTAGTACAAATCCTCTTATCTCACCCCTTGGTCTAAGAGGATCTGTAATAGGAAGGAAGAACTTCTATGGACAGTGAGACTTTCAAAGCTATGGTCGTGCAAGAAACAGCGGCTGGTACATATACCAGGCGGATTGCCGAGAAATCGCTGGATGATTTGCCAGCAGGTGAAGTATTGGTCCGGGTTCACTATTCATCCTTAAATTACAAAGACGGACTTTCCGCCACGGGTCACAGGGGGGTCACCAAGCGTTATCCTCACACCCCGGGAGTAGATGCCGCCGGTGTTGTAGAAGAAAGCCTTAGTGAGGCGTTTCAACCTGGGGACCAAGTGATTGTCACCAGCTACGATCTTGGTATGAACACCCCAGGTGGTTTTGGACAATACATTAGAGTGCCGGCCGGTTGGGTGGTGCCGCTTCCGGAGAATCTCTCACCCAAAGAAAGCATGGCTTATGGTTCAGCCGGTCTTACAGCCGGCTTTTGCATCCTTAAACTCCAAGGGCATGGTATCACCCCAGAACGAGGAGAAATATTAGTTACAGGTGCCACCGGTGGAGTTGGCAGTTTTGCCGTGGCAATGCTTGCCAAAATCGGCTATCAAGTGGTTGCAGTGACTGGCAAGATGGATGAGAAGCAGTTTCTTATCGACCTTGGCGCCAAAGAGATCATCTCCAGAGATGAGGCTACTGACACCTCTGGAAAGCCCCTTCTAAAAGGCCGCTGGGCTGGGGTAGTAGACGCGGTAGGAGGTGAGATCCTGGCAACAGCCATCAGATCCACCAAACTCCACGGAGCGGTTACCTGCTGCGGCAATGTGGCATCGCCTGATCTGCCGATTAACGTCTATCCCTTCATATTGAGGGGCATCTCACGGAGCGGTTACCTGCTGCGGCAATGTGGCATCGCCTGATCTGCCGATTAACGTCTATCCCTTCATATTGAGGGGTATCTCTCTTGTGGGCATTGATTCCCAGAGCTTTCCTATGACCTTTCGACGCCAGACATGGGAAAAAATTGCCAGTGAATGGAAGCTGGCTGATCTGGATCGACAGACTTCCCTCTGCTCACTGGAAGAGTTGAACTCCGAAATAGATCGCATCCTGGCTGGAAAGCAGAAAGGGAGAGTGATTGTGGATTTGGCGACATGAAAATTACACTGGCACAACTGAATCCGACTATTGGCGATATTCGCGGCAATGTTGCCAAGGTGACGCAGACCTTGTCACAGTGCAGTAAGGACTCGCCTGATCTGGTTGTTTTCCCGGAACTGTTTCTCGTCGGCTATCCACCCAGGGACCTTCTGGAGAGACCCTCTTTTCTTGCCAGGACTGAGGAGGCCATCCAAGAGCTCTTGCACGTTTCCCAGAAGTACCCACAAACAGGCATTATTGTGGGCGCTCCTCAACCTGGGCAGCAATCCACAGGCAAAGGTCTGCACAATTCAGCGCTGCTGCTCTATCAAGGCCGACTCCTCTTTACTCAGCACAAATCCCTGCTGCCAACCTACGACGTTTTTGACGAACCCAGGTACTTCGACCCAGGATCGGAGGATCCGGTGGTGAAATTCAAGGATGAAACCCTGGGAATATCCATCTGTGAAGATGCCTGGAATGACCCGGCCCTATGGCAGCGGCCCACGTATTCCTATAATCCTATCGAGGCTCTGGCCGAAAAGGGTGCGAGCCTGATTATTAATATTGCTGCTTCCCCCTTCCATCGAGGCAAAGAGACACTGAGATACAACATTGTCCGGAGCCATGCAACCAAGCACCGCATTCCATTTCTTTTCATCAACCAGGTGGGCGCTAACGACGAGCTTATCTTTGATGGCAGGAGTGTTTGTGTGGATGGGGCGGGTAATCCTCTTGTGGTTTTTCCTCCCTTCGAGGAGCACGTGCAAACAATTTCTGTGGACCGTGATGGTGTCCCGGACTCGTATGTCCCCCAAGAAGAGATTGTAAGTGTCTACCAGGCGCTGGTTCTGGGCGTTCGCGATTACATGCGCAAATGTGGTTTCACTTCGGCTCTTGTTGGCCTCTCCGGCGGCATTGACTCTGCGGTGACCTGCTGTGTTGCCGTGGCTGCCGTGGGTGCCAAGAACGTGGTGGCGGTCACCATGCCAGGACCTTATTCCTCACCGGGCAGTGTGGAAGATTCCCAAAAACTCGCGAAAAAACTTGGAATCAGATTCGAGACCATACCAATCTCCCCCGCTTATGAGGTCTACCTTGAGACCCTCCACCATCATTTCAAGGGGAGAAAGGTCGATATCACTGAAGAGAACATTCAGGCTAGAATCCGGGGCAACATTCTCATGGCACTCTCAAACAAGTTTGGCCATCTGGTGCTTTCCACTGGCAACAAGAGCGAACTGGCAGTTGGCTATTGCACCTTGTATGGTGATATGAGCGGCGGTCTGAGTGTCATATCCGACGTGCCTAAGACTATGGTGTACGAACTGGCAGAGTACATTAACAGACAAACCTCTATCATACCTCTGGAGAGCATCAACAAAGCACCCTCAGCAGAATTGAGAGAAAATCAAACCGATCAGGACACCCTCCCACCCTATGAGGTGCTGGATCAAATTCTGCACTACTACGTGGACGAGCACTACTCCATGGCTGACATTCTCCAACACAATTTCGACCCAGAAACAGTCAAGTGGGTGATTCGAACCGTGGAGCGAAACGAATACAAACGCAGGCAGGCAGTTCCGGGACTAAAAGTTACCTCCAAGGCCTTTGGAATAGGTAGGAGAATGCCAATCGCCGCAAAATTTGAGAACTAATTCGGACCGCGTAACAGTCAATGAAAATGGCAGACAAGGAAAAAGAAGAACTCGAACTCCTAGCAGCAGCTTATGGAATCCAGCCGTCTTACTCGGACATCTGGGGTAATATCCATACCATTCCACCGGAGACACTGGAACAGATGCTGGGGGCCATGGGAGTGGACGTCAGCAATCCGCAAGAGGCTTTACAGCATGTGGAACATCGCTTCTGGAATCAACTAGCCCCACCGGTACTGGTGGCATCAATCGATCAACTGCCCAGCGAGTTCCTTTTTCAAGTGCCATCCAACAGTTCTCCCGGCGCAATGTCGGAAAAAGAACTCCAGGTTCGGTTGGAGATTACCGGAGAAAACACCTCCCCACTCAACCACTCTTATCATTTTGAACAGCTGATCTTCAAAAAGGATCACCAGCTTGATGGCATTACCTATGAGTGCTGGTCCTTTCCTTTCCCCACTGCACTTTCTACTGGCTATTACCATTTCAAGCTTGCTGTTGCATATGAAAACCACAAGCATCAACAGACAACTCTGGTTATTATTTGTCCCGAGCAGGCCTATCTGCCGCCGGCTCTCCAAGGAGATGGCAAAAGAGCGGGAATAGCCATTTCTCTGTATGGCCTTCGCTCCCAACGCAATTGGGGGGTGGGAGACTTTGGTGACCTCAAGGAATTCATTCGCTGGGCAATCGGCTCTCTCCACGTGGATGTGATCGGCCTGAATCCCCTGCATGCCATTTCCAATCGGCAGCCTTACAACATCAGCCCCTATTTTCCCTCCAGCCGATTTTATCGAAACTTCATCTATCTTGATATCGCAGCGATGGCAGATTTTCGCTCCTCACCCGCGGCAAACGAGTTTGTGCAGGCGGAAGCAACCCAAAATCTGCTGGCCGAGTTTCGCGCCTCTGAGCTGGTGCAGTACCAGCGAGTGGCCACCTTGAAACTTCAGGTGCTCGAAAGGGTATTCCAAACATTTCTCCAAGACCATTGGCTCGACAAGACAAGCATCACGGAACGATCTAGGGAATTTCAAGCGTACCTCCAGAGGGAAACCGGCTTGTTGGACAATTTCGCCACCTTCTGCGCCCTTGAGGATTCTTTTCGCCAGAAGGATCCTGATGCATGGGCCTGGAGGCAATGGCCGGAGCCTTTTCAGAACCCTTATTCCCAGGAGGTGCAAGAGTTTCAACAAAGCCACTGGCAAAGTATACTTTTCTATAAGTACCTGCAATGGCAGGTAGAGGAGCAGCTGAAGGAAGCACAGGATCTGGCTAGATCAATGGGTGCCAGCATTGGTCTGTACCACGACCTTGCTTTGGGTAGTGACCCCGGCGGGGCCGACAGCTGGGCCTACCAGGATTTCTTTGTTCCGGGGGTCACGGTGGGGGCACCACCTGATGATTTTGCCCTTGAAGGTCAGGACTGGGGCTTTCATCCGCCCCACAGAGAAAAGTACCGCAGCGACGGCTACTCCCTGTTCGTCCAAGAGATCAGCAAGAACTGTCAGGCGGGTGGGGCGCTAAGAATTGATCATATAATGAGATTTTTTCGTCTCTTCTGGATCATTCAAGGACAGCGCGCGGAAAATGGAACCTATGTGGAAAACCACTACCAGGACCTCCTTAAGATCTTGGCGCTTGAAAGTGACCGGGCCAAGACCCTGATCATTGGCGAAGATTTGGGCACTGTTCCTCCTCAGGTAAGGGAAGCCCTGGCGTATCTCCGCATATTTTCATACCGGCTTTTCTACTTTGAAAGAGACGATCAGGGTGGT
>CAMYLW010000264.1 GCA_947259475.1 Thermodesulfobacteriota bacterium | reverse complement strand
CTGATGATAAAGCCAACTGAGAAAGTGTGTCCTGTTTGTGGGAGTAAGCTGCCCAAACCTATGAAGCGTTGACTGACTCCTACATTTTGTATCAGATTAAAATCCAGCAAAGTGTGAATTAAGGGATGTAATCCACACTTTTCCCCTTAAAAACCCGCTACCATATGTTGTTGAGTCAACACGAATTTGCAAGAAACCTTTCTTCTTTACTACTACAAATTGCTACCATAACCGCTACCATGAGTAGCGCAAAAACCGTATAACACCGGACAATTTACCCCTTGTCTTTTGGCTGTGGTTGTAGGAATACCGGGCAAGAAGAGACAATGCGGGAAAACATCAGGAAATGCCACGATCACTAAGAAAGACTGATCCTGCCAACGTTAGCTAACCTACTCTCGATCTTGGTGCCAGCGGTACACCATCCATGCCCCCATTCCGATCATCCCCAGCCAGCCCAGGGTGTTTACAAAAGAGGCAATCCTGGTGTCATATGACAATACTGACCAACGACTAAAAATGTTTGTCCAGTCATGTTCGCCCCCTCCAACGAGAGGCAGCACCTGGGCGCGGGCGTCAGCCATGTAATGGGCGATGTTTAGAAAATTTTCGAAAAGCCAGACACCAGCTACGGCAAATGATATTGCTTCACGCCGCAGCCAGAAGGCAATAACTGCAACGAGAGGAAACACAAGTTGCCCCAGGGTCCCGCCGTACAAACCAAGCGTTCCACCAAGGAGTCCGAAAATCACGTGTCCTGCCTCATGGAATGCCAGGTTCGTGTGGTCTATCAGGAAAATGAACCGGTCTTGATCTCTGACCAGCACAATAAAGAACAGGAGAACGCCAATGGAGGTGGCAATCAATTTACCTGTTGTAATTTCGTTCCACGGTTCCCTGTGTACGTCTCTGATTGCGTTTAACATTGTTGATGTGATTGTGCTGCTCTTTGCAACCGTTTTAGCTCATTTTAGACACTTTCCTCGTGACTACCAGCCGCCACCTCCACCTCCACCCCCGCCACCACCGGAGGAGCCTCCACCACCGCTGCCGGATGAGGAGCCGGGCGCCGTGGAAGAAGAAGAGATAGCCCCGGGAAGGGATGTGCCCAGGCTTGAGGCAAAGCCCGACATATTCCACGACCTCCAGGTATTGCCTGTGTACCAGGTCGGCCGGTAGCCCCCGTCCTTTGAGGCCGCAGCCAGTACCTCGGCGAACTGCTCGCTCCACTCGTTTTCCACATCCAGGGCCAAAGCATAAGGTAGGTATTTTTCAAAAAGTTCCGGGGTCCTCTCGGGTGGATTGAGAATGTTCAGCCGCTCCTTTTCCGCTACTGAAAGATAAAGCTTGAACCCTCCAATCTCGTCCATCAGCTTTCGCCCCGCTAAAGTCGGGGCCTTAAGCAGATGGTAGAAGAGTGCATTGATAGTGATTATGACCACGATGGTGACTGCAGCCAGGGGCGAAACAGCGGATGAAAATGCCCACAGGCCGAAAAGCTCTCCAGCAAAGAACGGCAGGGCAAAAAGAGTTATCCCCATTGCCCCGGCGGTATTTACCGCTTTGATCCCACCACCAGGCGCTGCGAAGCCTCTCCAGGCACTTATCACCGTGGCGCCCAGAGCAAAGCAGCCAAAAGTCCAAATCGACAACCACACAGTCATAAACACCGCCAGCCCCAGGTTGGCAGCGCCCAGAATCACCACCGCCAAGGTCAGGCCGGTTATGACCAGTCCCGCCACAAAACAACCGGAGTTGAGGATGAAGTATTTATTGCGAGCAGCCTTCATCAGGTACTTTTGCAACTCCTCCTTGGCACCGCCGATCTTGCTATGGTTGGTTTTTTTGAGCTTAATCTTGTTTTTGGAGCCAAAAAGTTTGCGGGCAATCTTGCTTTCCCCGCCTGACAACCGCTCTTCACCTGCGCCGGTCCTTTTTAGAGTAAAGATGTTAGCTTCGTCTTCTTTGATGGTTAAGAAGCCTTTGACGGCCATATTGACCACAGCGACAGCAAACAATTTGTCGTCAGAGCTGCCGACGCGCATGATCAATCGGGCCAGGGCAGGTGAAACCCACTTGGGTGGCAAGAATAGCGGGATAATTGCGCCTTCCTCTGGATCCTTACCCACCTTGTACCAGGCCAAAACGTAGAAAAATGTCAGAATCAGGAAGCCGAATGCGGCCACGGCCGCACTCTGGTTGTCCTTCCACATGTAACCCAGCTTTTCCATGGTGGTGGGTTCGACCACGATACCTTTGGGCCAAGCCACAGCGATGGTAAGACCCTCTTTGGGCATAAGGCTGCGGGTGGTGGTAAAGGTGATATTGCCTTGCTCGTCAAAACCGGTGCTGTAGTCCTTTCCTTTGCTACCGTATCTCCCAGTGTAACCGGCGCTCTGCAGAACCTCTGCCCATTGAGGTAACTCGACCACCGCCTCGACGTTCTCGATGACAAAGTTCCAGCCGTTACCCGTTACGTTCCAGTAGAGTTCGTCAAAGTCCTCGAAAAACCCCAGTTGCCGGCTGGTCTTGTAGCTGATGGTGTACGTGTAGATGCCAGGCTTGAGGAACACGTTCTTGTGGCCTATGTAGACTCTCTTGCCGTTGGAGAGGTCTTTGATGTGATAGGGTTCAGAGTTAGTGTCTCGCAAAACACTTACAACCTCAAAACCCACCTTGACCGTGCTCCCATAGCGATCCTTGTACTTAGTGGGAAAGTCACGATAGATGCCTCGTTTTATCTGCTGCTGGGCGCAAATGACCTTGATGTTTTCGGTGACGCTCATGCTTCCGTCCCGATGCACCTGAATCCAGCTCTGGAAGTCGAGTATTTTCTCCGATCTTTTGGCAAAAGAAGGTTGAACAAAACTGCAGACCAGAAGGAAAAGAAGCATGGCCACAAGGGCCAACATTTTTCGAGTGCTCATGGTTCCTCCAAACCTATCCGAAGCTAGAACTTCACCTCCGGCACCGCCCTCTCGGCCGGGTCTTCTATCTCGAAGAACTCGCCTTTGGTGAAATTGAATATGCCAGCAACGATGTTGCTGGGAAAGGATTCGACTTGAATGTTCAGGTTGCGCACCGTGCCGTTGTAGTAGCGTCGGGCCATATGAATCTGTTCCTCTAGATCTGACAGTTCAGTTTGCAGCTCCGAGAAATTCTGGTTGGCCTTCAAATCCGGATATCCCTCCGCTACCGCAAATATGTTGGCCAGGGAACGGGAAAGATGCCCTTCCAGCCTCGCTTTTTCGCCAACTTCTCGTGCTTGCATGCTTTGCGTCCTCAGTTCGGTTACCTTGCTTAACAGCTCACGCTCGTGCCCCATGTACCCCTTGACCGTCTCTAACAGATTGGGAATGAGATTTGCCCGTCTTTTGAGCTGGACATCTATGCCACTCCAACCCTCTTCAACCATATTCCTGAGCCGGATGAGCTTGTTGTAAGTAGCGATGACAAAAATAGCCAGAAAGTTAAAAATTGCGGATTTCGGAATGCGGATTGCGGATTTGAAAAAATCAGAAAACAGAGATTCTTTTTTGGGAGCGGCTTTCCCCGTCCTGAGCTCGTCGAAGGGCAGCCGCGATCTTGCGATTTCAACTAATTTTCGAATTCTCCAATTAACCAATTTAAGGTTTCAACGACTTCAACGATTCACCGCTTACTACTGACTACTGGATTCTGGCTACTTACTTCAGTTATATTTGTAATAAGGTGAGTCACAAAAGTTAACCGCTCCCCATTGAGGATGTCGCCGTAGCCTGCAAAGCCGAGGAGAAAGTCCATTAATACTGGCAAGCGAGAAATCCCCTACCCGGTCCGGTTGGATCTGGCCCGGACTCCAACACCGCTTGAGCCGCTTTCACGTTTGAGCGAGAAGTTTGGCATCGACATGCATGTCAAGCGCGACGATCTGACCGGGGCCGACCTTACCGGCAACAAAATCAGAAAACTGGAATTCTTGCTGGCTGATGGACTGGCAAACCGCTGCGACACAGTGATTACCTGTGGGGCAGCTCAGTCCAATCACGCCCGGGCAACGGCAATTGCCGCTGCCAGGTTGGGCCTAGGGGTGCGTTTGCTTCTTCGCACCCGGGATCCTGCCAACCCACCACCTCTTGCAGGCAATACCCTGCTTGATCGGCTGGTTGGTGCCGAAATCGTATGGCTCACCTTTGAAGAGTACGGCCGCCGCGCTGAGATGCTTGCAGCTGAAGCCGAGTCGCTCCGGAACTCGGGGAAAACTCCTTATGTTATTCCAGAAGGGGGCTCCAATGCCCTGGGTGCATGGGGATATGTCCGGGCGGTGGAGGAGTTGGCGCTTGATCTGACCATCCTCCCGGGGGCTGAGAACCACCCAACCACAATCATCCACGCCACTGGCTCAGGGGGGACCACCGCCGGTCTCATACTTGGGGTTAAACTGATGGGGTTGAACGCTCGGGTTGTGGGAATAAATGTCTGTAACGATAGGGATTATTTTCTCCGGGTGATTGGCGATATTTGCCAGACCGCAATAGATACCTACCAGCTCGACCTCCCTTTTTCTCGTGAGCGTGACATCGAGATAGTCGACGGCTATGTGGGAAGCGGCTATGGCAAGGCGGGTTCCAAGGAGCTTTCTCTTATCCGCGAGGTGGCCCGCTCCGAGGGCATTATTCTGGATCCGGTCTACACCGGCAAAGCCTTCTATGGTATGAGCCAGGAGCTTGAGCGGAACCCAGAAGTGTTTGGCGACAGGATCGTATTTATTCACACCGGAGGTCTCTTCGGATTATTTCCCATGGCTGAGCAGATGGCCCCACTCCTATAACCCGGATATTTCATGAATTACTTGCTGCGACCACGGATGTGGCCGTCCTTCCGGGCGTCCTCGGGTGTCGGACCCTGCGACGTACCGTTCAGGTACGCCTCGGAACCAACACTCTGCGGTTGCCCGGTGGCACGCCCATCTTCGTGGTCTCGCGACAGCAACTCATGAAATATCCGGGTTAGCTCACTTCAGGC
>CAMYLW010000263.1 GCA_947259475.1 Thermodesulfobacteriota bacterium | reverse complement strand
ATGAAAACGGGCTTTACAGTATGTGAGAGCCTATGGTATAGGTGAAGAACAATCCAGCTCATCAAAGGGGATGGGCCTGGAAGTTGCATACTCTGCATAAAAGAGTATTGCCAGGCTGGCGCTGAGGAATCATGCAGCAGCAATTTTGGCAGCGTATCCGTTTTGTTCGGTGGTTCCTTTTCTTGGCTATGGCCGGTGCGGTACTAGCAGTTTTCGTCGGCCTTAAAGTGCGCTCGTCGAAACACATCCTACCGGCCCTGGTGACCAAGGCAGCCAGCAATGACGGCAGTTTAAGCCTAAACAATTTCGAATATCGTGATGTCAAAGAAGGGACTGCCCGCTGGACTGTATGGGCGGTCACAGCAACATATTTTGAAGATAGGCAGGAGACCGTACTCGACCAGGTAAAGACAATATTCTTTCTGAAAAATGGCGGTCAGGTTCTCCTTACCGGGGATACAGGAGTTCTGCACAACGATACCCAGAATATGGAGATCAGTGGTAACGTCAAAGTGAGTTACGGCGAAAGGTACAGACTGTCAACGGAGCGGTTGCTTTACAATAGAGACAAGGAATTGATTCATACGGGATTACCAATCTTACTTGAAGGAGAGGGCATCATTCTGAAAGGCCAGGGTATGAGGCTTGAGATAGCGAAGCGGACACTGAGTGTCCTGAGTCACATTGAAACCACCTTGGAAGGAATAGTGTCCTTCGGGGGACAACGACAGGGAGTTTCATAGGTGCCCGGGACAGGATTAATAGGTGAATACGCTGGTCTATAAGAAGTGGCCAGGCCGCATCTATCTTGTGGTTAGTCTGGCTATGGTGGCGCTTCTGTTTAGTTGGCTGTTCAGGGCAGAGGCTGCGCCCCAAACGAAAGATGACGTCGTTCGTATAGTAAGTGACCGGCTTGAAGCATATGAACAACAACGGCAGGTAGTTTTCATTGGCAATGTGGTAGCCAAGCAGGGAGAGCTTACCATCTTGGGCGATCGGATGACCATTTTCTACCTGGAAGGTGAAAATCCCGAGTCTAATGATGAGGGATTGGCCGCGAAAATTGATAGGATAACGGTTGAGGGCAGCGTTCGCATTACTCAGAAAAATGTAGTAGCAACTGGAGAACGCGCCGTTTACTTTAGCGAGGAAAACAAAGTCGTTCTCACTGGTGATCCCAAGGTCCAGCAAGATAAGAACTTTATTCAGGGAGATAAAATCACCCTTTTTCTGGACACTGAAAAGAGTATCGTCGAGGGAGGCCCATCCGGGCCTGTGGAGGCGACCATTTACAGATCTGCGAGCGGAGGCCCTGTTGACGGAGCCAGCGTTACGGGAGAGGGAAAGTCAGGAAGAGGCAGCGACACAGGCGGGTAACCTGGTTGCCACCGACCTGGTGAAGATCTACCGCCGCCGCCGCGTGGTGAACAATATAAGCCTGACCGTTAAGCGCGGCGAAATCATAGGACTTCTCGGCCCCAACGGTGCAGGAAAGACCACTACCTTCTATATGATCGTGGGCTTGATTCGTCCAGACGAAGGTGAGATTTTTCTGGATGGTAAAGACATAACTTCACAACCAATGTACCTCCGGGCTCGGGGGGGTATCACCTATCTTCCACAAGAACCGTCCATTTTCAGAAAATTGACGGTTCAAGAAAACATCATGGCAATCCTTGAGACCATGGATCTGAGCCGGGAGAAAAGACGACAGCGACTTGCAGAACTCTTAGATGAGCTGAATATTGGACATTTGGCTCGCAACAAGGGATATGCTCTTTCAGGAGGCGAAAGGAGACGGGTGGAGATCACCAGGGCTCTCGTGACTAGTCCCAGTTTTCTGCTGCTGGATGAGCCTTTTGCTGGTATTGATCCTTTGGCTGTTAGTGATATTCAGGCAATCATCGCTCAGTTAAGGGAAAAGAGTATAGGCATTCTCATATCAGACCACAACGTGCGGGAGACTCTCAAAGTCTGCGACCGGGCGTATATCGTAAACGAAGGCGCTGTTTTGGAAGAAGGAGATCCTGCCCATATTGCCTCGAGCCCGAGTGCCCGTCGCATCTATTTGGGAGAAGAGTTTACCCTCTAACAATTCTGAGTGGAAATGGCGATAGAACTTAGACAGCACCTGAAACTCGCGCAGCAGTTGATCATGACTCCACAACTGCAGCAGGCCATTAAACTGTTGCAGCTGTCCCGCCTGGAACTGCTGGAGACCATAAGCGAGGAGCTTCAGGACAATCCTCTCTTAGAGGAAAGCCAGGATGTTGAGCCGGAGCAAGAAGGTCGAGCTGAAGAAGAACAACCGGTCAACCCAGAGGCCAGTGTCTCTGAGGTAACTGAGGTAACTATTGATGAGAAAGCCAAAGAGGATTTTGACTGGGAGAATTACCTGGGAGACTACAGTTCCGGCAGTAAGGTGCGCATGGAGCGTGAAGAACGCCGGGAATTGCCGGCGATCGAAAGTCGCCTTGTCCAAAAGCCGTCACTAGATGCCCATTTACAGTGGCAATTACATATGTCAAACCTGAATGAGACCCAGAAAGAAGTGGGCACCATGATCCTTGGTAATCTGGGCCGGGATGGTTACTTGAAGGCCACCGCAGCCGAGATAGCTGAGATGGCAGAATGTGACGAACCTTTGGTGGAAGAGGTGCTTCACCATGTTCATGGCTTTGATCCACTGGGGGTGGCAGCCAGAGACCTGCAGGAATGTTTGCTGATTCAAGCAAGAAGTCTGCAGCTTGAAGATGACCTGGTGGTTAACATAATTACGAATCACTTGCGCGACTTGGAAAATAGGAACTACCACGCCATTGTTAAGGCCACCGGCAGGAACCCGGAGGAGATACGCGAGGCCATTGACATTATAACAGGGCTGGATCCCAAACCCGGCAGGCAGTATGATGAGGAGGAAGTCCAATATATTAGTCCCGACATTTTCGTGTACAAAGTGGAAGATGAATTTGTCATCCTTTTGAACGAAGACGGCATGCCGAAGCTGCGGATAAGTCCCTTTTACCGCGAGGCCCTGAGCAAGGATGGTAACGTTACAGATCAGGCACGCGAATACATTCAAGGCAAATTGCGTTCTGCCGCCTGGCTCATCAAGAGCATTCATCAGAGGCAGCGTACCATCTACCGAGTGGCTGAGAGTATCATCAAGTTTCAACGCGGATTTTTTGAAAAGGGCATTTCTCATCTCAAGCCTCTCGTTTTACGTGATGTGGCAGAAGATCTCAGCATGCACGAGTCCACAATTAGCCGGGTGACCACAAACAAGTACATGCATACACCCCGGGGGGTTTTTGAACTCAAGTATTTCTTCAACTCCTCAATCAGTAGTTTTAGCGGTGGTGCTGTTGCGTCGGAAAGCGTGAAAGAGCGCATCCGGCAGCTTGTGTCCAATGAAGACACACAGAAACCTTATAGTGACAAAGCCGTCGTTGAAAAGCTGCGCGAGGAGAACATCGACATTGCCCGCAGAACCGTGGCCAAGTATCGGGAGCTGCTGGGAATATTACCTTCAAATCTACGAAAAGAGCCTGTGTGGGGAACCAAGAGGCGGAAAAGAAAGTAGCACCAAATTACAATTTCTCAATTCCTTAATTCCTGAATATGTTTCGTGCTTTGGGTTTGGTTGCAATCGGTAGTATAATTTAATAGTTTACAGTATCGTAAGTGCGGCTAGAACACTCCAATTAGGGAG
>CAMYLW010000262.1 GCA_947259475.1 Thermodesulfobacteriota bacterium | reverse complement strand
AGCCCTCCTTTACCGCATTGGCGTGTATGCCTTGTAAAAAGTTCCAGACGCCAAAACCTATGGATAGCAGGGCCAGCATAGTAAAGGTGATAAAAATAACGTCCACCAGAAGAAGTGGAAACAGATCACGATATTCCACCGCTCCCGCCGGGATGTGTCCTCCTGCTATTTTGATCCCGAGCAAGAGTATGAGCACTGGAATGGCAAGCATTACGGGCAAATATTTTGCCTGGCCAACGATTTTTCCCATGAAGTTGGGAAAGGCAAAATGCCTGAAGCTGATGGCGCGAATTGCCCGTAAAGTATCTCCAGGACGGGCGCCCCTGGGGCAGTGGGCAGAACAGTCATTACAATAGTGGCATAGCCAGACATCAACGCTGTTCACCAGCTTGTCTTTCAGGCCCCACTGGGAATAGATCATTTCTTTGCGGGGATAGGGTTTTTGCTCAGGAGCAAGCTCGCAAACCACCGAACAGGTGGCACACTGAAAGCACTTTTTCAGGGTGTCGCCACCCGCTTCCTTGAGCTCCCGCACGAAATCCAGATCGGGCTCAATCAAGGTCGCAGCTTTGCTCTCTACTTGCACTGCGGCTTCTTCTGCCATGGTAATTACCTCCTAGTGCTTCGATGCGCCTGTAACAGCATCTATCAATATGTAATCATAAACTAAATTGGCTTACTCAGCACTAGTCCTGAGCAAATAAGTTCTGCACAGAAACTTATGAGTCGAAGGACTAGAAACCCTTATAGGGATTGGGACCAACTTCATCCATTTTCTCCGAGAACTCATTTATGATCCTGGGTAGTTCGGGATACTCGCTGATCTGCAATTGTACCAGTTGCACCCGGTCGGACTCCAGGGCCAAGCGGTCCAGGGTTTCCGCAACCTTGGACAAGCGAATCTCTGCCAGTTCGCTCCCCGTCATAAAGTGACACTGGTAGTCATCACCATGGCGGCAACCCAGCAACAGGATACCATCGATGCCCTTGGACAGGGTATCGGCGACCCAGATCAGGTTCAAGCCGCCCAGGCAGCGCATGGGAATAACCCGGGCCCAGGGACTGATCTCCTGGCGGATGATACCCACCATGTCCAGCGCCGGATAGGCGTCATTTTCGCAGGCCAGGATGAGAAATCTTGGCTTCTCGTCCCACTCGTCCGGCACATTGATGCTTTTGATAAGGTTACCGATCATCCGGACCGAGTAATTCTTGAAGGAGATGATCCGTTCCGGGCAGGCACCCATGCAGACCCCACACCTGCGGCAGCGGGTGGGGTTGGGAAGCGGGTTGGCCTTTTCGTCTTCATTAATGGCCCCGAATGGACACTCAACCGTACAGCGCTTGCACTGGGTGCAGCGGTCCATGAAGAAATCCGGATAGCTCATGTCCCCGGCTCTCGGATGCACGGCCATACCCTGTGAGGTGAGCTCCACACACTGGATTGCCTTGAGTGCGGCTCCGCCACCGTCATCGATGGTGCTGGGCCCGTCCAGGGGAGCCCGCACACTACCTGCGTAATAGATTCCCGTTCGCCGCGACTCGTAGGGGAAACAGATGTAGTGCGAGTCCGGAAAGCCGCTGTGTAAAGGCGGCGCTTCCGGCCCCTGCCGGTAGTCCAGGTTGAGCATGTCTGACTTAATGATAGTGTCGGCAGGCACGTCCTCTAATTCGGCCGCACCCTCCTCATCATCTTCCAGACCCAGCTCGACCTCCTCACCAACGGCCGCATTTGTCACCATGCCGGTTGCCAGAACCACCATATCCACCTTCAGCTGAATCTTTTCGCCCAGCAGGGTATCATCCACCTCGAGAACCACATTCTTGTTCTCATCCTCACTGACACTACTCACCTCACCCTTGGTGAGAAACATGCCTTCATCCTCTTGCATGCTCTTGTAGAAGTACTCGTAGTGACCAGGGGTACGCATGTCCTTATAGATCACATAGGCCTTGGCATCTTTGTCCTGAAGCCGCAAGTATTTGGCCTGCTTGAGAGACTCTATGCAGCAGGTCGAAGAGCAGTAAGACAGGTGCTCTGGATCCCTGGAGCCGGCGCACAGAATAAAGGCCGCTGATTTTACCGGCCTGCCGTCGGAGGGCCGCGTAATAGTACCCTTTGAGGCAAGCTCTTCCATTGTGGCATTGGTGATGACGTTTTCGCTCTGGCCAAATCCCAGATGGCTTAAGTTGCTGGCGTCGTAGGGCACAGCTCCGGTGGCAACTACGATGGCACCTACCTTTTCGGTGACCACATTGCCGTTCTGCTTGATGTGTGCTGTATAGAGACAGGGCGCACCTTCGATTTTCTCCATGGTGGCCCCGGTATACACCGTGACATTACCGTCTTCTTCCACCGCCTTGATGCGATCGCCGACATCCACATCCTCCAGGTCGGTGTAGGGATGCTTCATGGGTACCTGCTTGTGGAGTTTATTCATCCAGCCACCCAGCTGAGCTTCTTTCTCCACCAGCACCACCTCGTAGCCGGCCTTTGCTGCTTCAGCAGAGGCAGTAATACCTGCCAGCCCGCCACCCACTACCAGCAGCCGTTTTGACATTTCCTCTTCCGGCTGGAAGGGTTCCAGGGGCGCCATGTCCCCGACCTTGGTAATCCCCATCCGCAGGTAATCCTCGGCCATCATCTGGGTATCTTCTTCCCCTTTAGGCTGGCACCAGACCACCTGCTCCCTGAGGTTTACCCGATCCAGTACCACACTCGGCCCGAAGTTAAACACATCTTGCATGACCCGGGGGGAGCAGGCCGCGACCACCACTGCATTAACAGCGTCATCACCGTTCAAATCTTCCTGGATGACTTGCACCCCTTCCTCGCTGCAAAGAAAATCGTGGTCCTTGCAGACCGCTGGGCTGAACTCGTCATTGGCAACCGCGGCCAGGGCTTCCATATCCAGGGAATCCCCGATGCCACAGCCTTTACATATATAAACCCCTATTTTCTTCTCCATTGGATTACCTCCTCACCGTAGATTGAATGGCTTTGAGTGCTGCAGCGGTTGCATCTCGGTTGGAAGTTGCCACATCCAGCGGTCTTTTAGCACATCCGGCAGCATAGATTCCCGGCTTCTCACCTACGATAAAGCCACTTTCGTCGTAGCTTACATCGGTGGGCACCTTGGCTGTGGCTGTGCTGGGCTCCATACCGGTAGCCAGCACCACCAGATCTACTTTTGCCTGGCTTTTACTGCCGCTGTAGATGTCCTCGGCCTCCACCACAATCTGGCCGCTGGCCGGGTCTGCCTCCACCTTGGCAACCTTGCCTTTGATGAGGGTGACATTTTCTTCAGCTGCAACTTTGGTGTAGAATTCCTCATATTTACCCAAGGCCCGGATATCAATGTAGAAGATGGTGACCTTGGCATCGGGGAGCTGCTCCCTGACGTACGTTGTCTGCTTGAGTGAGGCCAGGCAGCAAATGTGGGAGCAAAAGGCCATGTAGTTCTCGTCCCGGGAACCGGCACACTGTACAAAAGCCACGCTCTCCACCGGCTTGCCATCTGCGGGACGGACAATCTTGCCGCCGGTTGGACCATCAAATGCTGCCAACCGTTCCATCATCACGTTGGTGATCACATTGGGGACCGTGCCAAAACCCAAGTTTTCAATCTTGCCGGCATCGTAAGGATTCCAGCCGGTGGCCCAAACAATGGATGCTACCTTGAGGGTTACGGTCTCAGGCTGCATCTCCAGGTCCACCGCGTCATACTTGCATGCCTCCTT
>CAMYLW010000261.1 GCA_947259475.1 Thermodesulfobacteriota bacterium | reverse complement strand
GGCCAAGGTCGTGGATTTCAGGTTTCAGTGTTCAGGTCTATCACTTCTGACACCTGAACCCTGACACCCGACACCCTAAGATGTGGAGCGGGTTTAAGATGATCTCGGCCGGCTGGCACGTTTTTTGAAAGTATCCTCCCCTACAATCGGCAAGAGTTTTTTTGTTTGAGCAAAAAATGTAAGCATATGATTTATAAGTAGATCCTCAGTGATTATGATACGCTTGCCAGGGAGCTTCAAATATTATCGTTTATTTCGTCTTGCTGGGAACGCAATTGTCCGCACGGTTCCGAACCATTGGTAACTTGGAGAGAGAACTGCCAGAGAAGTGAGTCGGCCAGAGAGGAAAGGATGCTTAAATGACCTTGGGTGAACTGCCTTCCACCGGACACCTTATTTACCTAGCCCTAGGGGTGCTTGTTTTCCTGCTGTTGATCTCTCAGCTAGCTGTGCAGCAAAGAGCGAAAAAAAGGATTGGGCATTTGGAGAGAACAATTGCCAGCCTTCAGCAAGATCAGTCGGAAGTATTCGCAAACCTGGAAGCCAGGGCCAACGCCATAAAAGAAATGCTGTTCGAGAAAACAAACCCGTTAACCAACAAGCTCAATGAGTTATCCAAGAAAGCCAACACCTTGCTCGAGAGATACGATGGTCTTAGGCAAGATTTTGAGCAGCAGGTGAGTGCGCTGAAAGCCGCGGGCGATGAGACAACTGCCAAGTTAACCTCTTCCCATGACGCAGTGAGGCAAGTAGTGCAAGAAGGCAAGAGTGAAATTGAAAGAATGGGCAAAGAGGTGGGGGAATTCGCGGTTGAAATCAAAAAGATGAAAGACTTTGTCAGAGAGCGCACCCTTGATCTTGAGCTATAGCCAATGAACGAAACCAACGCCACCATCCTTTTCGCCGACCTTATGAATTCCACGGAGTTGGCCAAAAACCTGACACTCTTGGAATACGATGATATGCTCTGCGACTTCCAAGACACCATGTTTGAGGTCGTTTCCCATCACCTCGACTATTTCGGCTACGAAGGGGAGGGAGTTGATTCTGAGTGGTCCATTTCCGGCGATGAACTGAGGGTGTTCCTCTACTCTGAGAACATGGATTACGACATCCGCAACGCCCTGTTAATAGCCACGAAGATCAAACTCGCCTGGTTGTCTTCAGGTTTTAATCAAAGAGTCCTGAGTGAACAAAGGCTGGTATCCAGGATTGGGGTCGGCGTCAATTGTGGCAAAGTTATCAAAGATATGAGGCCCTGGCGGTTGAAGATAGGCAAGGTGGGGCCGAATATTGAAGGTTACGCTATTAATCTGACTAAACGTATCGAGTCTGCCTCTAGGGAAGGCAACGTCTACCAGATCATGGTTGGTGCAAGTCTCTACAAAAAGTGCCAGCAGAACAACAAACTTAATGTAGCCTTTAGTCACCCGAGAAGTTTGGTGTTCAAAGGGCTGGGGCAAAAGATACCGGTCTACGAAGTGGTCTCCTTTGTCAACTTCGAAATTTTGCCCTCGATGCCTGATTCTATCCAGGAGGGTCTCCTGGAAAAAATGGAAATCACCGTTAGTATCCTCTTGCGATCTTACATTTCGACGTTGGCGTCAAATAATGGCAACGGAGGCCTGGATATCAAAGCGGTAGAGCCCGCCCAACAGGCTCTGGACGTGGTGGAATACAAGCCGGTAATCTACAATATACTAGGCTGGCTTTACACCAATGGTAACAACGTCCGAAATTTAGAGATGGCCTTTCATTACTTCGATCAGTGCCTCGGTTTGGAACCAAAAAATGAGGCGGCCCTTCTTCACCGGGCGAGAATCCTGGAAGACATGGGTCAGACTGATCTTGCCAGACACGCCTATCAAGAGATTCTTTTTCAGAATAGGGAGCACCCGGTGGCAAGAAGAAAGATGGCCGAATTCCAGGCTATTCAGTAGTCTAGCCAACCATCCCAGTATCGCCATTCTCCGCTCGATGACACCAGGCACTAAGCACCAGACACTGAGCACTGGTGTATAGCTAAAGCGAGCTACAGCAGATCAAACTTTCGGATAAAGGAGATCTAGAGCGGTTAACTGGTTGGCTTTCCGGACCTGATTGTCCCGGAGGTAGTGTCGCAAGGCTTTGTGGGTTATGCAGCGGGAGTGCCGGGAAAACAGTTTTCTTTGTTGCAATAACTCAAGGGATCGGATTCGTGTCGGATCTCATGATGCTGGCAATTCAAACACGATTTCAGTATCATAGTTTAACTCCATAGGCGCAAAGGGTATCACGCTTATTCGTAGAGAGTAAATGGTAAATCTTGAACGGTTAACGTAAAGACTCTAAGTGATAAAAAAAAGGTGATCCAGCTCGATTTACTGTTCACCCGTAACCCTTTACCGCTAAAATGAAACAGGCTCTACGTCTTCTACGCTGAGTTCGACAGAAACCGCCTGTTGGATGATGTCTATAGCCACCACCAATCTCGTCTTCTCGTTCTTCCTCTGCACCAAGATACCTTCGCAACCGTACAGGGGGCCATTGACAATCCTGACTCGCATTCCTTCTACTAGATACGGATGGCTGGTAAGGACTCTATCATGACCCAGAAGTGTTATCAGACTGTTCATTTGATTGTCCGGCACCGGAAGGGGGCCATCCTGGTTGCGCACTATTCGAACCACACCGGGGGTCTGCAAAATTCTAACTTGCACATGGTTGTCGAGTTCAGTGCGGACAAAAAGGTAGCCCGGGAAAATGGGTACCTGGATTTTCTTGCGTCGATCTCGGCGCCGACTCCAACGCTCAATTTGCGGTAAAAGGCACTCAAAGGATTTGGCCAATAGACGAGAGTAGACCTTGCTTTCGTGGCGCACCTGGGCGTAGATAGCATACCAGGCAGGCGACATCTGAGAAATCGGCTGTGTCATTGATTTTTCCACTATTGGAAAACAGTTGTGTGGGCTGAGAGCCAGCAGCCCTTCAGCCGTTTAGTTGATGGTATCGCCCAATTTTCGAGATTGTCAAGAGTTAATTAGACAGAAAGACTATTCCCGGGATACGGTTTTTGTTATGACTTGACAAAGGTAGCTAAATTGACGAAATAATAGGGACCCTCAGAGAGACATCCACTTTGTTGCCTGTTCCATACAAATCATGAGGTCAACTGAGGCTGATCATTACCCGATGTTTTCAGTCGGGAGGGGACCTATACGCGCGGGTCCCACGCATCTGTGGCAGAGCATTGTTGTCCATTATTAATGGTGTCCATCATAGCAACTACCCCCAAACCCCACAACAAGCTGGCCTCCCGTCAGCAGGCTGCGGTCTGATGCGGCCGACATGGAAGCGGATAATATGGCTCAGTTGGAAGTTCAAGACCTACATTTAAGCTTCGGTGGCTTGAGCGCTCTCAACGGTGTCAGTCTGGCGGTGGATCCCGGTGAAATTTTCGCCATCATAGGACCCAACGGCGCCGGCAAAACCTGTATCTTGAACTGTATTTGCAGATTCTACCATCCGGACAAGGGGAAAATCCTGTTTGAAGACCGAGATGTCTCTCAGTTGGCCTCACATAAAGTGGCAGGACTGGGTATAGCCCGGACCTTTCAGAATATCGAACTGTTTCAGGGAATGACCGTGCTGGACAATATAAAGCTCGGAGCACACGTCCACTTGCGATCCGGTTTTCTCAGCGGTGGCTTTTACTGGGGCAAAGCACGCAAAGAGGAAGTAAAACTCCGTCAGGAGATTGAGGAGCGCATTATTGACCTGTTGGAGATTCAGGCGATTCGGAAGAAAATCGTAGGCACCTTGCCATATGGGCTGCAGAAACGTGTGGAACTGGCCCGGGCCTTGGCAATGCAGCCAAAAATTTTGCTCTTGGACGAACCCATGGCAGGTATGAATCTGGAAGAAACAGAGGACATGGCACGCTTCATCTTGGACATAAACGAGGAACGGAAAGTGGCCATAGTTCTCATCGAACACGATATGGGAGTGGTGATGGATATCTCTGATCGTGTTTTCGTACTGGACTTTGGCACCAAGATTGCCGAGGGTCCACCGGAAGAGATCCAGCATAATGAGCATGTGATCAATGCCTACCTGGGAGGCTCTGACGCTGCTTTTTCCAAACTGGGATTAACCGGAAGAGATTCAGCATAATGAGCATGTGATCAATGCCTACCTGGGAGGCTCTGACGCTGCTTTTTCCAAACTGGGATTATAGATCATTGGGAGTGAGTTGATTGGACCCCACAACAAAGGATATTGAGGGTAAACCACTTCCCCTTTTGCTGCAAGGCAATGCGCTTCGTTACGGTGAGGGTCGGGTGGCTTTGCGGGAGAAGGAATACGGCATTTGGCAAGCGGTGAGCTGGCGAAGCTATTACGATCACGTGAAAAGATTTGCCTTGGGCCTTAAAGCTCTGGGACTGGGGAAGAACGATAAGCTAGCCGTTATCGGCGATAATCGCCCCGAATGGCTTTATGCGGAACTGGCCACACAATCCCTCGGCGCCATTCCTCTTGGAATCTATCAGGACTCCATCCTCACAGAGGTGGCTTACATTATTAACCACTCTGAGGCTCGGGTTGTAGTTGCAGAAGACCAGGAACAGGTGGACAAGATCCTCGAGATGAAGGCAGAGCTACCTTTACTGGAGAGGATCGTATACACGGATCGCAAAGGAATGCGGCACTATGGGGACGAAGAGTTAATCTACTTTCTCGATGTGGAAGAGATCGGCAGGAAATATGAGCGTGAACACCCAGGGGAATTCGAGGAGGGCCTCCGAACATTAGAAGATTCGGATGTAGCCCTGATCTCCTACACCTCGGGTACCACCGGCTTTCCCAAGGGTTCCCTGCTTACTCACCGCAACATGTTAAAGATGGCTCTGAATCTGCATGCGGTGGACCCCAAATATGAAAGTGACGAATTCGTTTCCTTCCTTCCTTTACCCTGGATTGGCGAACAGATGATGGCGGTCTCCAGTGCCCTGGCCATTGGTTTTACGGTGAACTTTCCTGAGGAGCCTGAAACCGCCACGGAAAATTTGTATGAGATAGGTCCCCACGTGATGTTTTCGCCACCGCGGGTCTGGGAGGGGCTCTCCAGGTCGGTAATGGTAAAACATCTGGACGCCAGTTGGCTCAAGCGAGTTGTCTACAACTTGGCCATGCCTGTTGGTTACCGCATGGCTGACTTTAAGTTTGCCAAACAGAAGCCCCCCCTTGGCTGGCGTCTGGTGTACGGCCTCATGTACCTGTTGACATTCCGGGCGCTCAAGGATCGTCTCGGTTTTGCCCAGTTACGTAGTGCCTCCACCGGTGGTGCCGCTTTGGGACCAGATGTGTTTCGTTTTTTTCATGCTTTAGGGGTAAGCCTTAAACAGATCTACGGTCAAACCGAGATCTCCGGGATATCTTGTATTCACCGTGACGGTGATATTGACTTCGACAGCGTAGGAAAACCGATACCGGAGACTGAAATTCTGATCCACAATCCAGACCCCTCAGGGGTAGGTGAGATCGTCTCTCGCAGCCCGGCTCTCTTTCACGGTTACCACAAAGACCCTGAGGCCACCAAAGAGACTCTCAGAGATGGCTGGTTACACTCGGGCGATGCTGGCTACATAAACGAGGCCGGCCATCTGATCTGCATTGATCGTATCTCTGATCTCATGCGTCTCGAAGACAAGACCCAATTCTCTCCCATGTACATAGAGAACAAATTGAAGTTTTGTCCGTACATTGTTGAAGCTGTCGTGCTCGGGCATCAGAAGCCTTATGTAACTGCCATGATTTGCATAGACTTTAAACATACGGGCAAATGGGCTGAGGATCGCCGCATTGGCTACACTACATACACCGATCTTGCTGGCAAGGTGCAGGTATACGACCTGATTGAAGGAGAAGTGGTTCGGGTCAACCGTAGCCTGCCGCCAGGGGCCAGGATAGTGAAATTCCTTCTTTTGTACAAAGAGCTTGATCCGGATGATGAAGAACTCACTCGGACCAAGAAGGTGAGGCGCAAGTTCATCAATGAAAAATATGCCAAGGAGATCGCAGGCCTTTACAGTGAGAGAGAAAACTTGGACATCGAGTCCGTGATCCGCTATCAGGATGGCAAAACGACCACATTGAGAACCAACCTGCAGGTACGGACGGTGAGGTCTCCAGAGGAGTATGCAGCAACAGAGCGGGTTTCCTGGTGGCAGAGAATTTTGGGAAGTAGGGCATAGAGAAATACAGCTGTCAGCGTTCAGTCCCGCCCAGGCGGGATCAGTTTAATAGATTGTATTTACATATATTTTGCTGATGGCTGAGTGCCGATAGCTGATCGCGCTCATCTGAAAACGTACGTTTTCGGATGAGCACTAATGAACGAATCTTGGTCGTTGGCAGCGTCTACGCCCTGGTGGCCCTGGGGTTCGTGCTGATATACAAGGCCACCAGCGTAATCAACTTCGCCCAGGGCGAGTTTGTTCTCATGGGGGCGTACATTTGTCTTTGGGTTGTAGTAGATATGCAGATTCCTTTTGTATGGGCCTTTTTGATCACCATGGCCTTTTCCGTGGTTCTCGGTCTGCTGGTAGAACGGTTGATGCTCAGGCCGCTGATCGGGGAGCCCATTATCACCGTAATCATGGTAACCATTGGGCTGGCTACCGTACTCAAAAGCATCGTTACCCTTTTCTGGGGAACCCAGATAAGAGTGTTTCCCCAGATCTTTCCCCAGGAACCCCTGAGATTCCAGGGTATAGTAGTCTCTGAAGTATACCTCTGGACTTTTGGGTTTGCCCTGCTTTTTATGGCTGTTTTTGGTGCGTTTTTCAAGTACTCCCGGGCGGGCCTTGCCATGCGTGCAACCGCAGATGACCAGCAGGTTGCGCAATCCATGGGAATTAGCGTCAAACGGATCTTTGCCATATCATGGTGTATTGCCGCGGCGGTCTCTGCCGTGGGCGGCATGCTCATAGGCAACATCAATGGTATCAACATAACTCTGGCCGATTTCGGCCTCAAAGTGTTCCCGGCGGTTATTCTTGGAGGCCTTGATAGTATTGTTGGGGCAATCATCGGCGGGCTGGCCATTGGCATACTTGAAAATCTTATGGGTGGATACCTTGATATCTACTTCGGTGGTGGGGTCAAGGAGGTGGCACCCTTTGTGGTCTTGGTGGTGATTCTGATGATCAAGCCCTACGGCCTTTTTGGGACGGTGGAAATCGAAAGGGTGTAGACATTAGAAGCTCATAGCTGATAGCTCACAGCTCAAAGGAAAGGCGAAATTAGAAGTCGGAGTTTTTACGGATAACAAATAACGAATAACTGGTCTCACCGTTTACCGTTCAACGCTTACTGTTTACCAAAGTGCAAGGCGTTACGCTCTTAACCCTAAGTGACAGACACCATGCCCACAGGTTTATTTCATAGCACCTACCAAGACGACGAGAAAATCTTCCAGACCGTCTGGCTCAAGTGCTGGATGGGGGGACTTCTGCTGTTTCTCTTTGTAGGGCTTCCTTTTAGTGCTCCTTGGCTGAGTGGAATTTTTGGTTTCAGCGTGCAGCATATGGCCAACATGATTGGCATCTATATCATTGGCGCTCATGGCCTCAATCTCCTCACCGGTTACACCGGCCAGATTTCCTTGGGACACGGCGCATTTATGGGGGTCGGTGCTTACACCTCGGCTATTCTTTTTATGAAAGCAGGATGGCCGTTCTGGTTGTCACTTCCAGCCGCAGGCCTGGTAACGGCGGGAGTGGGAATGATTTTCGGAGTGCCTTCCCTGCGCTTGCGTGGGCTCTATCTGGCCATCGCCACCATGGCAGCCCAATTTATCATCGGCTACGCTATGCGCAACTGGACTTCTCTCACCGGCGGCAGTGGTGGTCTGAACGTGGACCGCCCCAGTTTTTTTGGTTTTACCCTGGACACTGACCTGCACTACTACTACTTAATCCTGGTCCTGGCCATTGTTTCAACCGTTTTTCTGAAGAACCTCCTACGGACCAGGACCGGCCGGGCCATGGTGGCGGTCCGCGACCGCTATCTTTCCGCTGAAATCATGGGGGTCAATCTGTTCAAATACCGACTCCTGGCCTTCGGCATCAGCTCCTTTTACGTGGGTGTGGCCGGCGGCTTGTTTGCTCACTACGTCCTGGTAGTCAGTGACGAACACTTCACCATGTGGCTTTCCATTCAATATTTGGCCATGGTGATTATCGGCGGCTTGGGCCATGTATTGGGGGGTATCTTCGGTACGATCTTTATGGTATTACTACCTGAAGTCCTTCGGATTCCAACCGAGATACTCAGTAATATCTACCCTAACATTTTTGCTGTTTTTGGAACTCTGAGGGAGCTGGTATTCGGCCTGGTGATTATTCTTTTTCTCATTTTCGAACCGGATGGGCTTGCTGCCCGCTGGCACACCATCCGCGCCTACTGGAAACTGTGGCCTTTTTCCTACTAATGTGAGAGGATATTCTGCTTGGAAATTTTGCGAGAGGAGGTGAAACAGAAGGGAAGGAAAACCCTCCACGGGAGCAAAATTGGAAAAAGAGTGGCACCATTTCAAGGTGGCCACCCAACTGACACTTCAAGATAGAGGGGGAGGGAGATAATGAAAAGGATAAAGACTTACCACTGGCTCTGCATACTGTTGCTCGTGGCTGGACTGACGTTATGGGGCTGTGCCAAGAAAGAGGCGGAACCTATCAAGATCGGTGGCATTTTCGATATAACCGGCCCCACGTCGGCGGTGGGCAAGGATTACGCCCAGGCGTGCAAGGATGCCGAACGATACATCAACGAAAACGGTGGAATCAACGGCCGTAAGATTCAACTTATTGCCAATGACTATGCCTACAAAATTCCCGAAGCAGTCAACCTTTATAAGCAGTACAAGGATGTGGACAAAGTTTTTGTAATTCAGGGCTGGGGCACGGGTGACACCAACGCCCTCAAGGCGCAGGTAACGAAAGATGAAATCGTCTATATCTCCGCCTCTTATGATTCGGCCCTTTGTAACCCGGCGAAGACCCCCTACAATTTCTTCGCGGTAACGTCATACTCCGACGCCATCCGGTTGGCCATGCAGTTCGTCAAAGAGCAGGGAGCCAAGAAGGTGGTCTTCACCTATCCCGACCATCCCTACGGCAAAGCGCCCATACCTGCTGGCAAGGCAATGGCAAAGGAGTTGGGTCTTGCAGTCGGACCCGACGAGATTGTAGGCTTGAGGGCTATCGACGCCACAAGCCAGCTTCTCCACATGAAGGAGTTCAACCCTGACTGGGCCTGGATTGGCGGCACAACCCCGTCTGCCTCGGTCACGGTAAAAGACGCTGTCAAGTTAGGGCTCGCGACCAAGTTCATCTCCAACATCTGGGGCTTCGATGAGAACCTTCTGCAACTTCTGGGAGACGCCGGCAACGAAAGAATCTACGGTATGTCGCCTGTGGCCATGTACGGCGCTGACGTTCCGGGAATGAAGCCGATACTTGAATTTAACAAGAAGAACTCCCCCGATGCTGTCCATACGGTCCGCTACATCCAGGGCTGGACGGCCATGATGGTAATGTGGGAAGGCCTCAAGAGGGCTGACAAGGCTGGCCAGCTCAACGGCCCCGGCCTGAAAGCGGCGCTAGAAACCTTGAAGGATTTTGACACGGGCGACCTTACGCCAGCCATTACCTACACGCCGACGGACCACAGACCGGCCATGTCCGCTACCATCTACAAGATGAGCCAGGGCAAGCTCGTACCGGTTAAGAAAGTGTCCATCGCCAGGGAGGACCGCTTCCTCGGTTGGTAATGATGATGAAAAGAGCAGATGCGCTGCGAGACATTCTTGAAGAAGAAATTGTTACGGGGCAATTAAAGCCCGGTGAAAGGCTCGATGAAGTTGCCATGGCCAAACGTTTTGACGTATCAAGAACCCCTATTCGCGAAGCTTTCCTGCAACTCTCGGCTGAAGGGCTTATAGAAAACGAGCCGCGCAAGGGTAAGTTTGTAGCCCAATTAGGACCGCAACGATTGATGGAAATGTTTGAGGTGGCGGGGGAACTGGAAGGCATGTGTGCCGGTTTTGCAGCTCGACGCGCGACCGTTGAAGAAGTGGCGCTGATCCGCAAGGCACATGA
>CAMYLW010000260.1 GCA_947259475.1 Thermodesulfobacteriota bacterium | reverse complement strand
GCATGATCAACCGACTATGTAAGAAAGGTGAGAGTTCGTTATGAAATCAGCGACGTTAAAGATTAAAGCATTAGCTATAGATATCGCAGTTATTTTGGCTTTGGTTATAGGCGCAATTGCCTTAGCGACTCACGGTCTCACTACTAAATTCCCATCCCTATTTTAAGAAATAAGGCATAGAGCATCCTTCGACAAGCTCAGGACAGGTAGGGCAGGGAGAAGGAAGCGAGACGGGCGAGACGAGAGGGCGGGCCCTTCGACATGCTCAGGACAGGCGAGACGAGAGCAGAGGACTTTTTGTCAGTTGTCCGTAGTCCGTGGTCCGTTGCGAAAAAAGCATAGAGCATGGAGCATAGGGCAAATTCGAGATCATTCACTCTATGCCTTTTGTCTTCTGCCTGCTTTTCTTAAATCCGCAATCCGAAATCCGCAATCAAAAATCTATAATCTACCCCAGGCGACATACTTTCTCAGGTTGTCTTCCAAAGGATTGTCCAGCACACGCACCTTGGTGTGGTCTGCAGAAGGAAATTCCTGTTGACGCGCAGGAACAGGAATGGAGAACAGTTCCATGCTCTCCTTTGTCATCCGAACCCTGATCGTCAGTGCTTCAAGTGTTATGTCCTTGCGGTCGATCATAATGCAGGTTCCTGTTTTTCCTGACTTGGGCCAGCGAGTGTACCGTGCCATAACGCCTCACTGAATACTTGTATTCCCTGTGGGAAAGATTTGAAGGTGCCAGGACCTACCACAACCGTAGCGACACTTGATGTAGATCGGCAAAATGTTCCCGCCCTGGCAAGCAAAGCCCGCTTCCCCAACATTGCATTCCAGACCACAATGGTGGCAAAAATATGCGTAGCCCCCCGCGAAGCGAGGATCTTCCTTGCATTCAAAGTTCTCTCTTATGTCAGCCAGGTTATCGGGCATGAGTTCGACACCATACCAAGCTTTCGTTCAAGACTAGGTCACTACCTTTGGGATGCAACACTAATGCCATTTTCTTCTCCCCAAGTTGAGATGCCTGCGTTGAGGAGTTTTTTACGTCCTCCTCTCGGGCTTGGCACTGGTCTTGCTTTCTCTCTACAGAACAGAAACTGAGACGTCAGCAATACTCGTTGGTCTTATGCCGAATTGACAGCACAGGGTTTTCGGGAGGAATAAATGAAGTTGATAGCGAGAGTCACCTTACTAATAATTCTTAGCTGCCTTATAACTTCCGCCTCTTGGGCAAAAAAAGACGTAAAGAAGTCTGTAGTGAAGATATACACCGTATACAACACTTATGACTACGATAGACCATGGCAGATGAAAGGCCAAGACAGCTGCAGCGGTTCCGGGACTATTATTGATGGGAAGAGAATATTAACAAATGCGCATGTGGTAGCAGATCACACTTTTATTCAAGTCAGAAAAGCAGGGGATGCCAAGAGATACACAGCTGAAGTGGAAGTGCTTGCACACCAGTGTGACCTGGCTATTCTGAAAGTCAATGATGACTCCTTTTTTGAGAACGTTGATCCAATTCAGATAGGTGATCTGCCAAGGATCAGAGACAGAGTGGCTGTATACGGTTTTCCTGAAGGTGGGGATGAGTTGTCCATCACCGAAGGGGTGGTTTCCAGAGTTGAACACAATCTTTACAGTCACAGTTTTGCCCACTTGTTAACATGTCAGATTGACGCTGCGATAAATGAAGGCAACAGTGGTGGGCCGGTGATGAAAGACGACCAACTGGTAGGGGTAGCGTTTCAAGCCATGTCACGCGAAGATGTCGAAAACATTGGCTACATGGTGCCGTCCCCAGTCATCAAACACTTTCTCACAGATATAGCAGATGGCAAATATGAGGGCATACCTGAACTTGGAATATCCTCACAAAATATGGAAAACCCTGACATCAGGCTCAGATCCGGCATGTCTAAAACAGAGACCGGGGCCCTGGTGAGTCACATTGACCCTGATTCCCCGGCAACAGGCGTGCTGAGAACTGGAGACGTAATCCTTTCGATTGAGGGAGTAAGAGTTCAAAACGATAAAACAGTAGAGTTCAGAGAAGGTGAGAGAACGCACTTGAAGTATTTAATCCAGAAAAAGCAAATGAATGACAGTGTTAGGCTCAGAATATTGCGACAGAAAAAAGTCATGAGTGTCGTGGTCAAGCTCTCTATGCCTCTTCATTCTTCGAGGCTGGTGCCACATGAACAATATGACGTGATCCCAACTTATTACATCTTGGGTGGAATGCTGTTCGAACCAGTAACGCTAAATTACTTGAAGACCTGGGGCAAAAAGTGGATTTTTAGCGCGCCGGACGATCTAACACATTACTACCTCTATGGAAAAAGAACAGATGATCGCAAGGAGGTCATCGTGCTGGTGGAAGTTCTCGCTGACGAGATCAACGTCGGCTACCACGATCTTGACAACAGGGTCGTTTCTCACGTGAATGGTAAAAAAATCTCCACCATGGAAGATCTGGTAGCTGCTTTTGAAAAAAACGAAGGCACATACCACCTCATTCTTGATGAACGCGGCCATCAAATAGTCCTGGACAGACGCAAAGTTGACCAAAACAGCCAGCGCATTCTAAAGAGATACAGAATTGCTTTAGATAGATCAGAAGATTTGAAAGACTTGTCAAGTGAGATGAGTCAACAGCAGGGGTTTGACCCCGTCAACACAGTGGTGCAAATGGGGAGGGAGAATTGAAGATTGAGGAATCGTCCTCCGGACTCCCACCCTGCGGTCGGGTTCCCGTTTTGGGAATGCGGATTGCGGGTTTCTAATACGGTTTATTGCACTGCTATCGGATCGCCAACTATTCCCTTGGAACGAAGATATTCCAGAAATAATGCCGCAGTCTGCTCTAACGAATCGAGCGCATCTGCCAATTCGGCCATGCTAAGAGACTTGGCCTTCTCCTCAACAAACCTCTGAATCGCCAGTCTCATAATTCTCTCGTGTGAATCGGTGGTGACAGCTTCTGAGTCAATCCGAGGCTCAACTATTTGCCACAATCCTTCCTGGAGGTCCCTTATGATCATCACCTTGCTTGGTTTACGCATATATGTTCCTTCTGAAGTTTCTAGCGAAGCGCATAACTGCAGAGGTGTAAGGCTCAAGGCATACGGCTTAAGTGGGTAATTCTAAATTGGACAGCACTATTTCCCCAATGCATCTACATATGTCCAATATGAGTCAAAACTTCCTATGTTTTGTACCTCCAACACCTTAGAGCCCCGCTTTCTACTGAGAACCCGCACCCTCTGCCCATCAATTGTCTCCCAAACCAAGCCCTGATCTTTCAGCTCTTCGACAGTCTCTGAGTTTTCTCCGTGGCTGAGCGCCGTCAACTTTTTGAACACCGCCCTACTCGCTGCAGCGGGGAATCCACCGATCAAGCTGTACTCTGTCGCCTCGGGACTGTTGACTGATGTAGTGCTACGCAACCAATCAGGCACAAAGTCCGGCAAATTGCCCCCTTGATGCCACCACATCAGCCCGCCTAGGCCCAGAGCTACAACTATCAACCACTTCGGTATCTTCATATTTTCGTCTTTGCCGACGTTCTGTTACAGTATTGGCTTCAGGTGGTCGTGGACGCTGAAACATGGCCCAGGGCATGGAGCATAGAGCATGGGGCGTCCCGCCTGTCCCGCGCGCAGTCGCGGGGAGCTTGACGCGGGGCTGTCTGCTGCTAGCTAACACAGGCCCTGTGCCTTAAGCCTTTAGCCGCTCCCTTAGGCAGCCCAAGGCCGGGTCCTTTGGACCCGGATTCTTTATTGTCCCGCTCCACGCCTCTCACGATCGAAGTAAACGGCGAGCTTCTTCATTGATGGAAGTGAAACTGATTCCAGTCCCGAAGAGGCCATTTCTGAGTTCCTGAGAGTACAGCACCTCCCCCTTGGCTGAGATTATCTGGTCTTCCACTGCTATTTCCAATTCCAGTTGCAGCCCTTTATCCAGTTGGCGGTGTGTTTCTATCTTCGCTCCGCCCTCACTCACGTCGAGAGTTCGGCCAATCGAGATTATGTATTCTTGTTTTTCACCCTTCCTGGGCACATAGGAAGCCAGGAGAAGAGAACGAATGCGGGGGCTTGCCCGTTTCTCCATCACACTTTCCAGGAAAGCCTCTGTTTGCTGCATTTCAGATTCGATGGCTTGTAACTTCCTAACGTGCTCGTCCCACAGCTCTGCTGGGTCCAGCTTTGAGGATTCCATACACGCTCCTTCCATGTTCAGCTGCAGCCGGTGGTTACTGGACTAAGTCTGCAACAAAACATGGGCGATTGTCAAAGAAAACAGGGGGTAGATTGCAGATTTTAGATTGTAGATTGCGGATTTGGTACTGGTCATATGCCTTCGGCGTCATTAGGCCAAGACGCTTAGCTGTCATTTGTTGTAATCGGTAGAGGACGGGATAGGTTTATTAGAGGATTAGAAAATTAGTCAAAGAGGTCAGGGGTAAGGCTTATCTCTGATCTCCGACTTCTGACCTCTGTGATAGACGACTTCTACAATTTAAGCCTCC
>CAMYLW010000259.1 GCA_947259475.1 Thermodesulfobacteriota bacterium | reverse complement strand
GGGATAGGTGCCGGCTTTGTCCCGGCGGTGCTCCGGGTAGATCTCATCGACGAGATTATCCAGGTTAATGCTGACCAATCTGAAGAAATGGCTGCGAGGCTGGCAAGGGAAGAAGGCATATTGGCTGGAATTTCCAGCGGCGCAGCTACCTGGGTCGCCGTACAAGTCGCTAAGCGCAATGAAAATCGCGGCAAAACTATTGTAGTAGTGCTCCCAAGTACGGGAGAACGGTATATAAGCACATGGCCATAGGCCAGCAGGCAGCTGACAGGAGGCAGCTTGCAGCCTTAAATCTTCTACTGCCAGCTGCAGGCTGCCCGCTGCTAGCTGTAAATGAAGGGGGTGGTCTTATGTTATGGATAATGGCTAGGCCTGAAGGGGCTATTCAAACAACAGACAAACAACGAAATAAAATCAATATGAGAACAGAGGAGACAATTCATGGCAAAGACCATCCAGGAAATCAATGAGAAAATAAAAAAAGGAAAGGCGGTTGTGTACACAGCCGAAGAGATTATCGATGTGGTGAAAAGCAAGGGCGCCAAGAAAGCTGCAGCCGAGGTGGATGTGGTCACCACCGGGACCTTCGCCCCCATGTGTTCATCTGGAGCCTATTTCAATGTTGGACACTCCAATCCCCGCATCAAGCTGGGTGGCGGCACTGTGACTATGAACGATGTGCCAGTTTATACCGGCTTTGCTGCCGTTGACATCTTTGTAGGCGCTACTGGGATACCGGATGACGATCCACGAAACAAGATCTATCCGGGCAAATTTCCCTACGGCGGCGCTCATCTGATTGAGGATCTGGTGGCGGGAGAAGATGTGAGACTCGAAGCCCGGGCCTATGGCACCGATTGCTATCCTCGTCGCAAACTGGAGACCTGGGTCAGACTTGAGGATATGAACGAGGCGGTGCTATTCAACATACGCAATGCTTACCAGAATTATAATGTGGCGGTGAACCTATCCGACCGCATCATCCACACCTATATGGGGGTACTGCACCCGAAACTACGAAATGCCACCTACTGCAGTGCCGGCCAACTGAGTCCTCTACTCAACGATCCCCTCTACCATACCATCGGAGTGGGTACGCGTATCTTCCTTGGCGGTGGTATCGGCTATGTAGTAGACAGGGGTACCCAGCACAACCCAGACGTGCCCCGCACCGATCAAGGAGTCCCGCGCATGGGTTCAGGCACGCTGGCAGTTACGGGAGATCTGAAACAGATGAGCTCCCGTTGGCTCCGTGGTGCTTCCTTTACCGGCTATGGTGTCACTTTGGCTGTGGGGATTGGCATACCCATTCCCATCCTGAATGAGGAGATTCTTAACCACACTGCAGTGACAGATGAAGACATTGTCGCCCAGGTTGTTGATTATAGCGAGGCCTATCCCAACTGTGTTCCTGGCAGCCTGGGGGAAGTTAGTTACGCCCAGCTCAAGTCGGGCTCCATCACCGTAGACGATAAAAAGGTGCCTACAGCCGGGCTGTCTTCTTATGCCCGGGCCAGGGAAGTTGCCAGCATTCTCAAAGATTGGATTGCTGATGGCTCCTTCCAATTGAGCGAAACAGTGGCGCCCCTGCCTTCAGTGGACTCGGGGGTCAAGTTCAAATTGCTCCCAGAAAGGCCTATTCTCAACAACGCCCTGGTGGCGGTGGACTAAAGAAATGACTACGGTTTCAGTTTTTTTCCCCGACACCTGACACCTGAAACCTAAAACCCTAAGATTTGGTGCTTGGAGTTTGGGATTTGATGAGTTCGCCTTACTCCAACACTCCTTAGGTTGATGGCTGCAAAAAAGACGGCCTAGCTTGACTACAATCAGGGAATGCAATGAGAACATATTAAATTGGAGGTATAAAATGGCAACAAAGCGATTGACATTCAATTTTCCACCACATCTGATCGACCAGCCGGTCACCTATCAGCTCATTACAGAACATAATCTGAAAGTGAACATCCTCAGGGCAAGAATTACCCCCAGAGAATGGGGTAGGCTGGTGGTGGAGATCAGTGGCAAGAAGAAGAACCTGGATGCAGGCTTGCAATTTGCCACAGATTTGGGCTTGGATATCAAACCTCTTGCCCTGGATGTACAATGGAATGCAGATAAGTGCATTGAATGCACTGCCTGCTCCTCTGTCTGTCCCACTGGAGCACTTTCAGTCGAAAGAAAAGATATGCATGTCTTGTTCGACCATGAAAAATGCATAGCTTGTGAACTGTGTATACCTGCCTGCCCTTATGAAGCCATGCAGATTAGTTTTTAGCGGAAATGCACGACTTGCGAAACACCCGGGGTGGCTGCAGCTACCCTGGGTGTTTCTAGTTAGTGTCCATCCGGGAACCACCGATGGACATTAGCGAGTTTCCGAGCCAGAAACGAGCAATTTTTCGCAAGATTAAGGAATTGCGCGGAGACTTACCGGGGTACGTCAAACCAGAAATTCCGCAGATTGACAAAGAAATTGCGGAAAAGCGCCGTTTCCGTCCGGAAACTAATTATGGAAGAAACTTCTACAAGCGACTGGATTGTGTTAAACTCTCGCCGTTGCTCGCTGTTCTAGCGAGCCTCTGAGAAGAGCGATACATTTCTACAAAAGCGAGAACCTTAGCAAGAATATGTACTCCCTGAAAGTCAGCAAGGTCTGCAAACACTATACTGAAACCTTACTATTTAAGGATATCTCCTTTGAATTGCGTCCGGGGGAAGTCCTGGCTATTACCGGGTGGAACGGCTCCGGCAAGAGCACTTTGCTGCGCATCATTGCCGGTCTCGTTAGGCCTTCATTGGGTAAGGTTGAAATGTTTATGGAAGATGAGCCCGTACCCAAAGAATCGAGACGCAAATTTCTCGGCATGGTGGCTCCCGCCTTGGCCCTGTATGACGAGTTGACTGCCCTGGAGAATATGGAATTTTTTTGCAAAGTGCGTGGGATTGCTTATGATCGCGAAAGTTGCCTCAACATGATGGAGCGGGTTGGGTTGACCGAAAACGCCAATAAGACCTGCAGGAACTATTCGTCCGGCATGAAACAGCGGTTGAAACTTGTTCAGGCCCTCCTCCACAACCCCCCACTGCTGCTTTTGGATGAACCAGGATGCAACCTTGACAGCAATGGGATGAAAATTGTTGAAGACATTATTCTGGAACACCGGCAGTTGGGAATGACTGTGATCGCATCCAATGAGAAGCGGGAGGTGGCTTACGCAGACCGGGCTATCAACTTATCTGAATGAAGCCACAGCAATATGGCTTAGAGATCTACGCGGCGAGTTCAGGACGCGCTATGCGGTCAATTCCATTTTGATGTTCGCTGTGACCACCCTGGTGGCCGTGAGTTTCTCCATAGGCTCTTTCCGTATTGGAGATGCGGAGAAGCCCTTTCTGTACTCGGTGCTGCTGTGGATCATCCTGGTTTTCTCCGCTTTGTCTGGTCTTTCTCGCTCCTTTGTCAAAGAGGAAGAGGCAGGGACCATTGATGTACTCAAGCTCTCTGCCCGCTCCCAAGCGGTATTTTTGGGCAAATTGTTTTTCAACTTAACGCTGTTGGGAGCTCTGGAATTAATTATCGTGCCTCTGTTTATTCTCTTGATGAATTACAAAATAGCTTCTCCGGGTCTTTTTGCGGCCATGATCATTAGTGGTGGCTTCGGCCTGGGTGCCGGCACCACTATCGTCGCGGCCATGATAGCTCAGGCGAGCGCCCGGGGGGCTCTGTTTTCTGTCCTCTCTTTTCCGCTCCTTTTGCCCCTTATGATCACT
>CAMYLW010000258.1:3789-7183 GCA_947259475.1 Thermodesulfobacteriota bacterium | reverse complement strand
GATTTGCTCAGCTGTTTGGCGTGGGAAGATACGCTGGAGAGCGCTAACCAAATCTTCTTGAGCGAATCCTGACCTGACTCCTGTCAGACTGATGGCGAATGTTTTAGCATCTGCGGCAGCCGTATTCTGAGTCATGGATACCCCCAGTTTAGTATGAGAAACGACCCTCTACTGATTTGCAATTTCCATTCCGAAATTCACTGTTTTGCCAATATTGGGAATGACGCAGGGAGGCGGGGGAGTTGGCACAGGTTACATTTCGGATTGCGAATTTGAAAAGGCATAGGGCATAGAGCATGGGGTAAAAGGGTTGACATGCTTGCCCCATGATCCCTGCTCCTTGCTCCATGCAAAATGACAGCGTAGCGTAGTGACGGCCACGCTCAGTGGCCAAATAACTTAGCCCGGATATTTCATGAATTGCTGTCGCGAGACCGTGAAGATGGGCGTGCCACCTGGCAACCGCAGGGTGTTGGTTCCGAGGCGTACCTGAACGGTACGTCGCAGGGACCGACACCCGAGGACGCCAGGAAGGACGGCCATATCCGTGGTCGCAGCAAGTGATTCATGAAATGTCCGGGCTAGTTCTCTCCGGGAGTCTTATGGTGAAAACAGAGCCAACACCTTCTTCTGTTTCGGACTGAATCACGCCCTCGTGAGCGTCAACCACCTTCTTGGTGATCATAAGTCCAATGCCGGTGCCGGTGGCTCCCTTGGTACTGAAAAAGCTGGTGAAGAGCTTCTCTCTAACTTCGTCTGGCATGCCGCAGCCATTGTCTGTGACCTTATACTCAACTCCCCAGCCCTCAGGCTTGGTAGTCTCTAGAAGCACTTCTTTTGGTGTGTCTGAGCTGTCTTCGCCTAGTACTGCGTCGAGACTATTTGTCACCAGGTTAAGAAGACAGTGGTGGATGGCATCCGGGTCAAGCCGGATAGTTTTAAGCTCCGAGGAGAGGTCCATCTTTAGATTGATCCCGAGTTTTTCGGCCCGGGGTTTCATTAGCTCCGCTACTTCCCTGGCGGGTTCGTTGGGATCTGAGAATTTAAAGCTTAGGTCAGTGAACTTGGCATAGTTAAGAAGATCCACGGACAGGTCTTTTATTTTCTCAAAGTTGAATCTAACTGCTTCCCAGCCCTGGCTTATATAATCTTTGTTGTCAAGTTCTATACCTTTTTCCAGGACGAAAGTGCCGCCTTCAAGGCCTCCGGCGATATTCTTTATTGCATGTGACAGCCCAGCAATTGTTTCTCCTATGGCAGCCAGCCTTTCGGCCTGCACCAGCTTGGCTGATTTTTCCTGCACCAGCTCCTCAAGATTTTCAGTATATTCCCGCAATTGCCTTCTCAGAGAAATTCTCTCCAGGGCTCTATTGAGAGCGACTTCAAGAGCTTCGTCCTTGATGGGCTTGACGATGAAATCAGTTGCCTCATGTTTTAGACTCTTTATGGCCAGATCCATGTCACCGTGGCCGGTAACCATTATTACTTCGGTTTCAGGACTTTGAAGTTTGATCCTGCGAAGCAACTCGATGCCGTCCATGACCGGCATTCTGATATCGGTGAGCACTATGGGTGGGTTAATCTCTTGGATGATCCGGAGAGCTTTTTGACCATTTTCTGCTGTATAAACTTTGTAGCCGAGGTCGGACAGAGATATGCTGAGAACATCACAGATGTCTTTTTCATCGTCGACAAATAAGACTGTTTTATCCATCAGCTATCATTCGAGATAGGAAATTCGATGATAAAACGAGCACCTTTACCTTTCTTGGACTTGACTTGTATGTTTCCACCGCAGTCTTTTATGATACCGTAACTGATTGAAAGGCCGAGTCCTGTTCCTTTGCCAACGCTTTTGGTGGTAAAGAAAGGCTCAAAAATCTTCTCCAGTTGATCTTTCGGGATTCCCGTACCAGTATCACTTACCTCTACAGTAATTTTATCTCCATCAGAGCTGGTGGTGAGAGTGATCTTTTCAGCGCCCTTGTTAATCACTTCTGTTGACAGTTTGTCTTCAATGGCATCCCTGGCGTTCAACAAAAGGTTTACGAAGACCTGTTCCAAGCGACCGGGATCTGTCAGAATCAAGGGCAACCCTTCTGCAAGCTGCCAAACAACCTCTATTCCCCTCACTTTTAACTGCTGGCTCAGAAGTTCGTTTGCCCTCCTCAGTAAATCGTTGACTTGGATTTTCTCAAGTCCGGCGTCTTCTTTCCGACCGAATTCCCTCAAATGATTTATGATTCTGGTGGCCCGGTCCACGTTGCTGCTTATCTTCTGTGCCATGATAAGCAGGTGCTCCTCCTCTATGTCTTCCTTTTTATTTAGTTTCCTCATCAAAAAACTGCTGGCGCTTTCCATTACCGCCAGAGGTTGGTTTAGTTCGTGGGCAACACCGGTAGCCATTTCGCCCAGAGTTGCCATCTTGCTGGCCTGAAATAACTGCTGTTCGGTCTCCAAGCGTTTGGTAATGTCGCTGGTGGTGACAAGAAGCACCTTCTGGCCGTTGTACTCTGACGGTGAAACCCGGATATTTACGTAGAGGGTCTTGCCGTCCTTGGTCTTATGTTTTGCCTTTCCCAGAAAGGCGGACGTCCTCAGCTTTAGAGCGTAGTAATCTCTATCTTCTTCGCTGAACATATCGAGAAAAGATCGGCATGTTACATCATCTTTGCTACAGGCGTAAACGGTTTCCACACTTTCGTTGCAGTCGAGTATTTCCAAGCTGTCCAGATCCAAAACAAAGACTGGGTTAGGAATGTTGCTGAAAATTGAGTGATACTTATTCTCCGATATGATCAGCTTTTGTTCGAGCTCTTTTCTGTGGGTAATATCAAGGCACATCTCCATAACGGCGACTATCTCACCTTCGGAGTTTTGGATGGGACAACTCTTGACCACCCAATGACTTGGCCTGCCATCCTTGTCCGGCCCTGACTCTTCGCTCCAATGAGACTTGCCGTCTTCAAAAGTTTTTTCAACGGGACAGACCGGGCATTTTTGGCTAAGCCCCTTATAGGCTTGATAACAGTAATCTCCAGGTTGGGGATCAAACTTGTCGGCAAATTCCCGATTGTACCTGATGAGTTTGTAGTCTTTGTCTTGGACCGTAATTATGCAAGGTACTAAATCGAACAACATCTGGTATTCGTCAACGCGTTTGTCCAGTTCTGAATTCACCTTAGCTATTTCTGTGGACAGTTGATCATTATTATTGAGCGGCTGAGCAGTTCCAGAATCTCGCTCTTTTTTTCCCATGGTAGATCACCTCATCAAAACTCAGATAAAATTAAGTGGTTCCGAAAGTTACGCTCTATGACAAGCATTGTAGCCCGGATATTTCACGAATAACTTGCTGCGACCACGGATATGGCCGTCCTTCCTGGCGTCCTCG
>CAMYLW010000258.1:0-3778 GCA_947259475.1 Thermodesulfobacteriota bacterium | reverse complement strand
ATCGTTCAGGTACGGAAACCAATCCCGCGGTACCGCGGGACGAGTTTCCAGGTGGCCCGCCCATCTTCGTGGTCTCGCGACAGCAATTCATGAAATATCCGGGCTAGTCTTTCATTATAACAAATACGAATATCGAAGTCCTAACGTCTTAGAAAAAGTCCGCAATGTCAACCAATTTTGCGTCAGGAGTTTCAGGATGAAAACTAGCTAACCCGTGAACTCCGTGTAGGTCTTCTTCAAAGTTTTTTCTATGGACCACGCCTCGTTAAATACTTCTTTCAGTCTATGAGCGGGTGTTCTGCGTTCTTCGAGTAGCGTCTCAATCGGTGCCAACATTTCACAATCTGGATCACTATCCAGGGCAATTCTCACGGCATGCACAATTTCTTTTGCCCCTAGCAAAACGTGATTATTGTCAAAACCCTCCTGGGCCGACACCTGATGCAACTCTGGGTCAGGGACGATTGCTCTGCCAGGAAGGGATTGATCAACAACCAACCCTTTGAGTAAAACAAACAACCCGGAGTAGAGTGAAAAATCGTCACAGCTGTCAAATGCTTTAAATTCAATCCTTCCGACTTCTGCAGGGATGCGTGCCTTCTTGGTCAGTGAAGGGCTACTTTTCACCAGTTTTTCGGGCTCATCAATAAACACCATAGCTGCCGGTCTTGCTCCTGTTCTAATAAACGTTCTCACGGAGAGCCCGTTCCATAAATTCCCTCCATAAAACGGCGAACTAAAACTAAATGGCACAACAAATGGGCTGTAGTAGGTAAGCTTCTTCCCTATATCTATCACTCTTTCAGTCGTGAGACCTTTTACGGATAAGCTCAGGTCTGGGCCATAGGTCAGCATTGGAATATGAGCTGTTTGTTTCTCAGGCGAAGCCTGTCTACGTTTAATCTCATACGCATTCAATGGGGGCGCGGGTTCAAACACTGCGTGGTAAGGATTAAAGCTGAGAAGGACGGGGGTAAAACCAAATGAATTTGCAATGTCTGTTAATAAATAAAAGCTTTCAGTAAGCTCTGATATGGTGTTTTTTATACTAGAATGAATCCTCGTTCTGATCTCTATTCCTTTTGGTACACAGTCAACGGGCTTTTCAGAATCTTTGAAGCGCTCGAAGCCTTCAATATACCATCTTTTTACCTTTATACCGGCATCTCCGATACGTAGTTGGGGGTAGTCTTTGGGATAGAGGGGAAGTTTCTCTATAATTTGATTGAAGTCGTCGAATGTGGTTCGTGAAAAATCTGCCAACTTATCTTCTTCGTTCAGAAAAGCTACTTCATGCTCAATACCAAAAGAAAACTCCATTTAATCTTCCTGAGGCCATTGATCGATTTCACGGTCTTCCATAAAGTAACAGAATCGGGTCCACTCAAACTCTCGTAGTGAGACCGGGCATCTGAGTTCGACCTTGCGATCACTAACCCCAATAACCTCCCAGTCACCCTTGCGTGGCCCGGTTTCAATGTGGATTTTTTGCCCTGTCTGAAAAGGGTAGGGACGAAACATTGCAACTTTGTGGACAGCCATGGATATTACCTCCCGGGTTTTATTTGGACATAGAAAAAAAGGTTTCAGGTTTCAGGTGTCAGCAAAAAGAAACATGGAAGCTGAAACCTGGTGCTTGATCAGTTGACTACACAAATGGCGAGGGCGTGGGCATTGTGGAGCAGCTTATGAGCTTTGCTGCCAAGCCCAAATTGTTTGATCTCTCTGGAACCCTTGCGGCCAATTACCAAAATACCGTAATTATTACCTTCCAGTTCTGCAAGAATATCACGGGCAATGCCCCTCTCCTGGGCTTGAATTTTGAAGGATACGTTCTCTGCAGGCACACCCGAGTTGATGAGCTTCTCTTTACCTTCTGCCGCTATCGCTTTAACCCTATCAGCATATCCTTCCATCCACTGATCAATCTGCTCTTCACGCTCCTGGCGTTCTTTAGCATCTAAGATGCGGGCATCATCCCAATATTGGGGAGGCAAGGGCGGGGTGACATGAAAGAAGGTGAATTTGCTGTCCTTAAGATGGGAAAAATGAGTAACCACGTGTTCCATCACCCGCCTGCCGATGGGCGCCCCAACAAGAGTCACCAGCAGGTTACGAGAAGAGATGCGCGGATCGATAACCCAGAGGGTCTGGTCTTCTGCTGTGTGAACAAGTTTGTAGGCAACCGAGCCCATCAACTTGCGCTCCGCCCGCGCGGGTCCCCGAAGTCCCAAGGCCAGCGTTTCATAGCCTTGGGTGGTAGCCAACTGCAACAAATGGTAGACGGGGTCAGTGCATTTGGCCTCACAGATCATTTCGACTCTATGGGAATCGAAGCCGGAGTCTGTCAAGGCGTCCTTGCACCGTTCCAGGACCTTCTGCTCCTCCATGGTGCACACTTTTTCAAACTCTTCAATCACCTTGGGACTCAATCCCAGCGCCTTTGATAAGAAGGGAAGGTTCGGGTCAGGGGAACCGAAGAACAGTGTTACCTTATAGTCTCTGCTGTTTTTCAGCAAACCGCCTACGGCAGCAACGGCTTGGATGGCAAACTCAGAATCGTCTACGCCAAATAATATTCTCTTCTCTGTGTTCATAGGTCAAAACCTCCCAGCTGAAAAAGCCAATTCGGGACGAATACATTCTTATTTGCTCTAATGAAACTTATTGTTTCACCTCTTTCAAGCATCGACTGCAGATTTGAGGAAAACATCAACCGCTTCTAGCCATGTCCGTCTAGAAGAATTCTAATAATATTATTGGTTCCCCTCTCTAGCTTCGTTCTCATACTTCTTTTGAACCGAGCAAGCCTGCTGATAACCTAAGGTGCAGGATTTCTTGGTATCTCGTAATGCCCCTTGGAGGCCGCCTTTTTTAAAGTGGCTACGACCTCTGGTATAATATGCCCACCCATTATTTGGTTCGAGCTCGATTGCTTTACTCAAATACCGAATGCTTTCTTCATATTTTCCTTCTTGATAATAATGCCAACCCAAATTGTGATATGGTTTTGAATAATCAGGCTTCAGTTTAATTACCATTTTGAAATCGGCTATCGCCTCGTCATACTGTTCGGTTTTGAGATACACACGTCCTCTCCAGAAATAAGCTTTGAAGCTACTTGGGTCGATCTTTATTGCTTTGTCAAATTCCCGTAGTGCTCGGTTGTATATCTTTCTTTTGTAAAGTCTGCGGCCAGTGGCGAAATGTTTTGCTAATTCTCTGTCTTTCTTTCTCTGCGCCCATACATCTTTCTTTTTGCCCAGGTATTTCTCTTTGTGGGTGTTCATCCATCTGGAGACTATTTTAACCGGGTCGTCAAAGCCCTCCTTTTTAATAGTTCTTACGAGGTGAAAGGCAGAGACAATAAAGACCACCAAAACGCCAATAAACACAGCGATGGCAATATAGTCCCTGTGGCCCTGGTTTTTCTGATCACTCATATCTGCAGCCACTCCCTGGCTTTTTTGCACACAAGCTCTGCTTCCAATGGAGGCTCAGAGATTTTGCTTAATTCTGCCTGCTCATTGAATGAGCTTCCTGGTTGCCAGCGGATAATGCTGACCTGTGGGCCTTGGGGCCCCCAAACCTGCGGGTCAGTAGGACCGAAAAGAGCAATGGTAGGAGTACCGCAAGCAGCTGCCAAATGGGTAATTCCGGAATCATTACCTAGGTAGAGATCGGCCTCGCTCATGAGTGCAGCCAGCTTGCCGAGCTGACAGTTTTCCACGAGAATAGCAGAGTTTAATAAAAAATAAGAGAGCACGCGCTTAACGAA
>CAMYLW010000257.1 GCA_947259475.1 Thermodesulfobacteriota bacterium | reverse complement strand
GAGGATGTCGCCCAAGCGATATGGCAGCAGCGGCAGATTCCGTATGTGGATTTGGACAACTACGCCCTTGACCCTAAAGTGATCGAATTGGTCCCTGAGAAGATTGCCAGAGCCTATCTGGCACTGCCCATCTTCAAAATAGGCAACGCACTTACCGTGGCGATGGCGGACCCACTCAACGTCATTGCGGTTGATGACCTGCGCTCAAAGACCGGATGTGAAATCGAGACAGTGATCTCCACTGAGGAGAAGATTGTAAGATGTCTGGAGAATTATTACCGAATGGATGAGTCTATTACCCAGCTCATTGGTGACGTTGCCAGGGGAGAATCAGAAGGAGGTGCTGCCAAGGGTGGTGATGACGCCTCCGTGGATACTGAAGCCCCAATGATCAAATTGGCCAACTTGATCATTCAGCAGGCGGTTCGAGATGGCGCCAGCGACGTACATATCGAGCCCACAGAAGATGACGTCAAGGTGCGCTACCGCATCGACGGGGTGCTGCAGGAAATCAAGACAATCCCCAAGACTCTGCACGAGGCTATTGCTTCTCGATTCAAAGTGTGGGCCGAAATTGATATTGCCAAGAAGCGGACCGCACAGGACGGGCGTTTTTTTGCTAGAGCTGACGGTAAGCAAATAGAGGTTCGCCTTTCCACTTTCCCCACCATTTATGGGGAAAATCTGGTCATGCGGATACTGGATCCAACCGCCACCATATTGGAGCTTAAAACTCTTGGATTGCCCCCCGCCATATTTGACTCATATATCAAACTGGTAAAAGCGACCCAAGGTATGGTTCTCGTCACCGGACCAACGGGGAGTGGCAAAACCACCACCCTGTATGCGACACTGGATACGGTCCGCGATCCAGCGCTCAACATAATCACTATCGAGGATCCAGTGGAGTATCGACTCGAAGGGATTCGCCAGACCCAAGTCAACCCGCAGGGGGGGGTTACCTTCGCAGCCGGACTGCGGGCCATTGTCCGCCAAGATCCGGACGTGATCATGGTGGGAGAGATCCGAGATCTGGAAACTGCCCAGATGGCTGTGCGGGCCTCTCTCACCGGGCACGTGGTTTTCAGCACCTTGCACACCAATGATGCTCCCGGCTCCATCACCAGATTACTCGACATCGGGGTTGAACCCTTTCTCATTTCCTCCGGTGTCACCGGCGTGCTGGCCCAGCGTCTGGCCCGTACCGTTTGTCGATCTTGTAAGGAGCCTTATGTCCCTTCTGAAGAAGTTCTGGAGCAGTTCGCCCTTGCCGAACGCGTCAAGGGTAGGACATTCCTTCGGGGCCGAGGTTGTCAGGGCTGCCGCTTTAGTGGATACCGCGGCCGAGTAGGCATCTATGAATTGCTTCTGGTGACAGATCCCATTAAAGATCTCATTAACCAGAGAAGCAGTGATACGGACATTCGCAAGGCGGCATTAAAGACTGGTGATCTCCGCACCTTATATCGCGATGGTTTGGAGAAGGCGGTGAAGGGAGTAACTACCCTTGAAGAGGTATCGAGAATAGTTCACCTCAAAGGAGAATAGTAAGGCAGCCCTTCGGCAAGCTCAGGACAGGCTGGTAGCATTGAAGTATCCGCTACAAAATATTCTTATCTTTTTATACCCACCTAAGATTGTTTCTTCGAATCTAAGTCTCACAAGAGCTAAGAAAACGTGGTGAAGTCACTGAGAAGTGATCATTGGAAGAGAAAATAGTGGCTAGCCAGAATCCGTGTCTTTGCTGTCTGCTTTTTGTCCCGCCGGGAGCTTGATGGTAACCTTGGTTCCCTGGTCGGGCGTGGATTCGGCTTCTATAACACCCCCGTGCTCTTCTATTATTTTCTTGGTCACCGCCAAGCCCAACCCTGTTCCCTGACTTCCCTTGGTGCTGAAGAAGACGTCGAAGATCCGTTGGCGGATCTTTTCAGGTATGCCGGCGCCATTATCCTCAACTGTGATCAGAACTTCATTTTCGCCCTGGCTCTGGGTGCTGATTTTCACCTCACCCCCATCTTCATCCAGGGCGTCAATTGCATTGGTGAGCAAGTTGAGCAAGCAGCGGTGAATACCTTGCGGATCAGCCTGAATTTTCGGAAGTTTGGGGTCCAAGTCGAGGTGCAACTTTCCATGTTTTGTCTTAATGCGGTCGTGACACAATTCCGCAGCTTCTTTACAAACGTCGTTTAACGGGCAGGGTTGGGTATCAGGTTTCCTCTCTTTGGAGTACGCAAGCATATCCAGCACGAGGTTGCTTATGCGCTGATTGCTGCGCCTTAGAATCTGCCACACCCGGTCGATTACACTCAGATCCTCAGCAATCAGTGCTTTTTCTATCATGGCATGGGAGGTGTCCATGGCAGCGACAATGTTTTTGATGTAGTGGGACAACCCCGAGATGGCCTGGCCCATAGCAGCAAGTCGTTCATTCTGAATCTTATCCTTGTAGAGCTGAGCGTTTTCCACTGCAATTCCAGCAGCATTGCCGATGGCATCCAGGAGCATAAGGTCCTCCTGGGTGAACTCGCCGACGCCGGTGGTATCAGCGTGAATGATGCCAACAATACGGGTACGTCCACGCAGCGGCGAGCACATGGCTGAGCGTATGTTGTGAAGCACCACACTCTCGGCGAGGCCGAACTTGGCGTCGCCCATGGCGTCAGCGATGAGCACCGACTCTTTCTTGTCCAGAACGTGCGAAATGATGTTCTGGCTAATACTGACTTCGTGGTCGAGGCCTTCTTTATTTTGCCAGCGGGAGGCCCTGACTTCCAGTTGATCACTATTGGGGTCGATGAGAAGGACAAACCCGCGTTCGGCCCGGATGGAGGCGAATGTTTCGTCGAGGATCTTGTTGAGAAGAACGTCCAGATCAAAAATTGAGCTGGCTATACGGGTTACCCGGTACATGGCTCCCAAACTCTGATGGCTGCGACCGAGAAGGTCCATGAGCATAGAAGAACTTAAAGACTGGGTAATGCTCATGATGGAGTCTGGCTCAGATTCCTCACTGGCTGCGAGCCGCTGACCTGGCGGCTGATGCAGCAGGGTGGGTTCGTCCGCGGCTGGGATAGGAGGTGCAAGCCTCTCGAGCGGGGAAGCCTTTTCGCCTGCTGGCCGCACGAGTAGCTCAATGTTTCCGAGGGTTAACCGATCGTCCACTTTTAACTCGGCACTGCTTACCCGCATACCGTTTACCAGAAGACCATTCGCGCTGTTTAGATCTTCAATGGTAAGATTGTCGCCGTTTTTTACGATCTTGACATGTTGGCGGGAGAGCGTCCTGTCGTCAAAAGAGAGCTGGCAGGACGGATCTCGCCCTATAATGACTTCTTCGTCGCCCTCCAACGGATAGACTTGACCCTTTCCGGGTCCTTTGACAACAAGCAACTCGTACGTGGTCATCAGTGATACCCAGAGCTTTCGGATTTCTTCAACAGCCTCACAAACTTGTAGCTACTGTCCACCAGAATGCTCGCTGGCCCATTCGGAGTTTCCGGATGGAGGCTAGCGCACTCGCAGTCCAGGGCAAGGCTAACAGAAATCAAGAGCAAGAACTGGGCCAAAATGGTGGATTTAGGCATGGAGCAGAGAGCATCCTTCGATAGGCTCAGGACAGGTAGAGCATAGGGCATAAGGAAAAGAGAGAACAGAGGTCGGAGGTCAGAAATCAGAATTTGAAAATTAGAGATTGGTAGAGTCGACCTTCGTGCCGGCCAAAAAAAGAAAATCCCCCCTTACTCCCCCCTTTACAAAAGGGGGGAAATCTCCCGAATCAATAAAAAAGTCCC
>CAMYLW010000256.1 GCA_947259475.1 Thermodesulfobacteriota bacterium | reverse complement strand
GCCTCCAGGTCGAGTTTCTTGAATTCTTCAGCGTAGTTGAACTCTTCGCCCATCGGATTGGACTTGTAAGAATGCTGGTGCAGAATGTTAAGATTCAACTGATTCGGCCACCAGTACCGGTTCGACGTGCCACCGCCGGCAATGGGGTTGTTAGCTCTGCCCGTTACCGGGCACTTGCTATCTTCATTCATAAAGTTTCCTCCTTTCGTTGATAATTTTTCAGGTTGCTCTGCATTGATCACAAAATCCTTCCAAGTGTACCTTTTTCTCCAAGACAACAAACTTTTCTTTGATTTCGGCAGGAATCTCCAGAGCATCGTAGAACTCATCACGAAAATCTATAATCTCTCCACAGCTGATGCATCTGAAATGATGGTGCGGCTCTAGGTTAGGGTCAAAACGCTTCGGGTCCCCAGAGCTTTCAACTACCTTGGCCAAGCCGATCTTTTGAAAAGTTAAAAGGGTTCGGTTGACTGTGTCTAATGAAATGTTCGAATAGTATTCCCTTACCTTGTTAAAGATCGAAATGGCAGATGGATGATCTGGAGAGGAAACTAGCTCTTTATAAATTGCGACTCTCTGCGGGGTTATGCTCAAACCATGTTCGCGGCAGATGCTTTCGAAGGAAAGCAGCCTCTCTTCTGTCCTATCGCTTCCGACATTCATATATATTGTGACCGCTTGGATTAGAAGAAAATAAAGCACTTCTCAGCAGATAAAGCCCGCCGAATCTTCACTCTCTTTCAAAGACTACAGAATAGGATGTCAACCCATATCGTAGTTGATCCTATTTGTCAACTCTGTTTTCCATTTTATCTGGATCGTCAAACCGGACTAGCCTTCCTCAGATCCTTCTAACATGAAGTGGCACACCGCCGGGTCGTAGAGTTGTTCGCACAATATGCGTTCGTCTCTCTCTTTTTGATGACCTTCATCACCTATAATCGTATGCAACTCCAGCCGCGGAGAGTATTTGCTATTAGGTACAGAACGTCCCAATGCCTCAGCCATGGCACGCAGGTGATGAGGAGCCGTCCCACAGCAGCCACCGATGTAATTGAGCCCCATCTCTTTGGCCTTCAGGGTGTAATTAACCATCTCAATCCTGGTTAGCACGAAAGGATCGAGCTCAAGGGGAAAGGCAAGATGGCCCTGAAACTTCTGGATCTGAAAGTATGGCCTCTCTGCCGTACAGCGATATGCCACCGGTTGAGTGGCCACGAAACAGGACACTTTTCGACGCACCCGCGCTGCCAATGGAAGCATGTGCTCAGGGTCTCGAAAACAATTGATTCCTACGATGTCTGCACCAGTGTCTTCAAGTTCCTGGAAAGCATCTTCTAAAACCACTCCATCTAAGGTGCGGTCCAGCGATTTGAAGCCAAGCGTAATCATAGCCGGTTTCCCGGTTGCCTTGATTGCCTCGAGGGCAATCCTGGCTTCACCTAAATACTCCAGAGTTTCGGCTATGAAGAAATCTATACCGTGGGAGATTTGATACTCGATCTGCTTGTCAAACTGACGTCTCGTTTCCTTATGAGTAGCCGGATCAGAGGGATCGTAGATCCAGGTGTTAGCCAGATTGCCGGCAACTAGACACCCATATTCCTTGGCAACCTCGTTGGCAATTCGTACGGCATCACTGTTGATCCTTGCTAGGGCGTCCACCTTGCCAATATCTTTCAGCTTCTCTTCATGAGCGTAGTAGGTCAACGCTTGGAGAACCTGAGCGCCTGCCCTGGCAAAGTCAGTCTGGAGTTGTTTGAGGGCTTCGGGATGTTCTATGACAACCTCAGGGGTAATCTTCTTTCAACCAGTCGAGAATCATAGGAGTTCTCCCCTAAGTTGGGTAAAGCTACTTCTAGCTCGGATAATTCATGAATTATCCGGGCTAAGAGTAATACTTCCTAAAATTTACGATACGGTAGCGTTCTTATTCTTCCTACCCACAATCGCGTAATAGTCCAGTGGTTCACCCGATAAGGAAAGTCGGTGGCAATAACACCTGTCTTGTAACATGGTAAGACTATCTCCCATCATAGTATGGAGAATCTCTTTGTAACCGCTGTCGTCTTCTTCTGACAGAAATCTGTCCCTTATGTTAAAGGCGACCCAGGCGCCATTATCTAACAGGTTATAAGCATTGAGAAAAGCACGTGTTGGAATGTGATCGTATCCGAGGGCTGCTACGGTGACCAAGGCGTTAAAATCCCACTTCGCAAGCTGCTTTTCCTTGTGGTCGTCAAGTTTACTGAGATCCATCACGTAGTAGTCGTCATAAAGTCCGGGACGATCTCTGGAGGTAGCTTCAAGGGCTTCCTCCACTATATCTACACCCACTATCGTGTCACAGCCTATCATTTTGTCCAAACACTCCCCGACAATGCCGTTTCCGGCGCCAAAGTCTAGCACTCGGAGTCCAGCTGCCTGCTCCTTTGTCTTTTCTATCTCCTCTTTCAGCATGGAGCAGACCACCTGTGGCGAATTGCATTGTAGTTGCTCATAGATAACTTCCTCGTACAGGCCAGGAATGCTGTAGAGTGTCTCATAATCTTGAAGCCGAATTTTCTCAGTGCGGCCCTCAGAAACTAGCGTAATCCATTCTTCATCTTGATCTAATTGACACTCTTCTTCAGGATATTTGACTTTATAGTCGTACCACCTCATAAGTCTCCCCTTTTGTCTTGCCATCACGTACTTTACTTTCGCGCCCACACAATAAATAGAAGGTAACTACGAAGTTACGAGTATTCAATAAGAAAAACCACCATTTCAATATGAATTGCTATCAACAAAAGAAGGAGGCCGTCTCCAGCTGTTGCCAGTCAGGGGAAAAATGGTATACGATTGATCACTATATGGTAAGCAAATCCAAGCCTCTTGTTTAAAACCGCAGAGAACCTGTATCTGAAACATTCATCAGCCTTTATGGCTCTTCGCCTTTGGATTTTGACCGTCTTCGTCCAAATTGGTTTCACACCTTGACTCTCATTGTCACCCGGTTATGCTTGGGATTATTGAGGGGCACCGCGCAGTTGACCCCGCATCAATGCAAAAAGCCATGAGGTGACCCATGATGCACAACAAGTATATGTTTGAAACCTTTAGCTCCGATCAGATGAGTTTCGATCAGGAGTTTACCAAGTATCTGAATGAGAGGCGAAGAGACGGCTGGAAAGTCAAGGATTGCTCGTATCGTCACGAAGGCGGCAGCCAGACTATGGCCTCCTGTCTCTTCAAAATGAAGGGCTAACAAGGAAGCCACGCCCGAAAGGGCGTGGCTTGTTACACATCTCCTGGGGTATTTAACCCGTATCACCCATCTCTATGAATCGCATGGCAATGTGTCGTCCCACCAGGGGCGCGTTACCTCCGGCGCGATTGTTCACGATTATGTTTATGCTAATATTGTTATCAACTGCTTCCCACATCAACTCAGCTGCCTCCTCCACCATGACCGGGTTCAACATGGTATCCACCAAGGCATCAAAAGGATGGGCTTGGTCGTAAGCCTCTTCATAGCGCGCCCCGCGAGGGGTCATCAAACGAATTATGGCCTGGCCGCCCGAGTTGAAGAATCTGCGCCCTGATTTAGCAAACTGCTTGTCAAGGGTGGGAAGCCAGGTCCAGTGCGAGAGCACCTGACCAACACCATGTTTCTCCATCACCTGGAAAACCGGATTCGTGAGGTAAGGCTCGGTGCGCAATTCCAGGTGGTAACGGCTCTCTTTGGGAATCTCCGCGAAAAACAAATCGAGGTCTGTCGCCAACTCCTGTGGGGAAGTGCGATCTTTCTTGCGTTGATACTCCTGTTCAAAAATGAGGCCGCTAAGGTAGGGGCCAAGAATGGCCACTGCCGGATCATAAAATTGACGGGTAAAGATTGCACCATTCAGGTAGCTCTCATTAACAACATACCGGCCCCCACGCCATAACTTCTGCGCACAGATCGCTTGGGGGACTTTGAGTATGAGGCTATCACCTTCCTTCAGATACTGGCGGTATCTTTGCAGTACGTGATAGTTTGGAGTCGGCTCTCCACCTTCTTCCAACAAAAGCCGATAAAAGGTAAAATCCAACTCGAGCACCCGGAAATGTTGGAAGTACTCCTTAACACTCTCAACCGGGAGAACTTCCTCCACGAATGATTTTCCACCCACGGTTTTTTTTCTGCGGGCAATTCGATCGGTGTAGAGTTTTTCTGAATAGATCTGACCAAGCCACCCCGCATACCGATCACTGGCCGTTCCCAAGAATACATTGGGGTGGAGGCCACGAAATTGAAAATTTTCGATATCTAAGGTTTCTGGGTTAGACATTGGTCGCTCTTTGAGTTTTCGCCACTGTTTGTTCGTTCCGGGGGTAACCAGATAAATATGAGTAATAAACTGAAAAAAAGGCGGCTCGCTTATTACATCACCCCGCATGGGTTTGGACACGCGGTGCGTTCCATTGAGGTGATACGTCATTTATTGTCGCAAGGACCCGAAGTTGAGATCGAGGTGGTGTCAACCATTCCCGAGTTTCTTTTGCATCAGAATCTGACCCAGCCTCTGCCCCTTAGGGCAAAGCAGTTAGACATTGGTTTGGTCCAACAAGATAGCATCCGATTCGACTTGATCGCCACTCTAGAAGCCCTTGAATCTCTCCATCTCAACCAAGAAGCTCTAGTGTCGGAGGAAATCGGTTTTCTGAGAAGCAGAGGGACCCAGGCTGTGGTCTGCGATATTCCCTTCTTGCCCTTTGTCGCTGCAGCTCACGCTAACATCCCGGCAATCGGTATCAGTAATTTTACCTGGGATTGGATATATGAGGCATATATTTCTTCCGACTCCCGCTGGTCGGTTTTGGTGGACTGGATCCGCAAATGTTATCAGAAATGCGATCTCTTTCTCCAGTTACCCATGCATGGGGACTGCTCGGTCTTCCCCAAAATACAGGATGTTCCTCTGGTGACTCGCAAAGCCCAAAGGGAGCGGGAAGAGACCAGAAAAATCCTAAATTTGGACTTGGATCAGAAAGTATACCTTGTATCCTTCGGCTTCCTCGACCTGGAAGAGACCGCTCAAAACCGTGTAGAAGATATCAACCACGCCGTGTTTCTTTTTAAACACCCCCTGAGCTTTCGATTTAGCAACGGAATTTGTCTAGACGACCTTCCTCTTTCCTATGCGGATGTCGTCGGAGCAGTGGATGGTGTCATCACCAAGCCGGGTTACGGCATTGTCTCTGACTGCCTTGCCCATGGGACTCCGATCATATACGCGGACAGGGGCTTTTTCCCCGAATACGACATTCTAGTTCAGGAGATGGGCAAACATTTGACTACTGTCTACTTATCCTCCGCAGATCTTTACGCCGGAAAGTGGAAATCAGCCATCGAAGAACTCGAGAGACAGCCCCGGATGGTCGCATCTCTACCAGGTAACGGCGCAGAGGTTTGTGCCGAGACTATTCTGCGATATCTAAATTGGCTGTGACCGGTGGGCAGTGTCGACTCTTTCCCCAATCTGCATGGAGTAAATGACTAAGGTTTCAGTGTTCAGTGTTCAGGTTTCAGCTTCTATGTTTCTTTTTCCTGACACCTGACATCTGACACC
>CAMYLW010000255.1 GCA_947259475.1 Thermodesulfobacteriota bacterium | reverse complement strand
AGATGGGCGTGCCACCTGGCAACCGCAGGGTGTTGGTTCCGAGGCGTACCTGAACGGTACGTCGCAGGGGCCGACACCCGAGGACGCCAGGAAGGACGGTCATATCCGTGGTCGCAGTCACGCCAAGGCGTGAATTCATGAAATATCCGGGCTAACGGTGGTTCGATGGAATGCCGGCAGCGGAAGTGTGCCTGACGCCATGAGTATGGGAAGCTAAAAGACAGTGGGAGATCAAAGCCCTGACCGAAAGAGGCGTTATGGCAGATTGCTGGACCGAGTACAGGTGAATGCACCTTACCGCCAGCTGGTGGACAAGTACCTGGAGTTGTTTCTCCGCTACGGCATAAACCCAGAGATTGGGTTTGATGCGCTGGCCCTAGAAACAGCTAGCCAGGAGGCCATGGCGGAAATGGCCCGCCTCATGGAGGAGCAGGGCAGGACAATCACTTTTCATGGCCCATTTATGGATCTAGCCCCCGGTGGCCTTGATGAGCGTATTAGAGAAGTTACCGCCCGGCGGCTGCAACGGACCATGGAACTGGTTCCCCTTTTCCGCCCGCTCAGCATAGTGTTTCATGCGGGTTATGATGAACGTCGTTATCACGCACACCGTGCAGAGTGGTTGTCCGGAAGCTTGGCCACCTGGGAACCTCTCATTCAGCAGGCCGAAGAGACGGGGGTGGTGATCCACCTTGAAAACGTTTATGAGCAAACGCCGGAGATGATCCTTACCCTCATAGAAGAGATGGACTCAAAAAATCTCGGTTTCTGTCTGGATATGGGTCATATGAACGTTTTCGGAGAAGTTGCCTTATCGGAATGGCTTGACGCTTTGGGTCCCCATCTCAAAGAGGTTCACCTTCATGACAACAACGGCCATAGCGACAGCCACGGTCCCATCGGCAGCGGCACAGCACCATTTAAGGAGCTATTTCAGTACTTGCACGATCAAGAAAAGAGACCCTTGGTTACTCTCGAGCCGCATGAAGAGGCGACGCTCTGGGTGAGCCTGGAAAACCTGGAGAAGCTCTGGCCTTGGCAGGAGGAGGGCCCCCGGTGATTTTAGATTTGAGAATGCAGATTTTAGATTTAAGAGTTCAGTACCTCGCGATAAGGAATGCATGCAGCCTCAATCTGCAATCACCAATCTTAAATCATACATAGACTGGCCCTAAGGACAATGTTTTCGATGTTGAATAGATTCGTTATCGCATGTATGAAGCGTAGGACTAAGCAACTCAGAAGATAGGAGGGACGTGCTTATAAGAATTGGCTGACGGACAAAGTTTTCACGATCCACCATAGATTCGTGGTTGAATGAGGCAACAAACCAGTGAGAATCCGAAAGGGCAAACCGTGGAAGCACTAGAGGAAAGGTCGATGAAGACGCTGGTGGAATACATTGTCAAAGCCCTGGTTGACGATCCTGATCAAATCGTGATAGCCGAGAGAACTGGCCGCAACACCACCATTATTGAGCTGTCGGTTGCCAAGGAAGACATTGGTAAAGTTATCGGCAAAGAGGGACGCACCATTAACGCCATCCGCACCATAGTCAATGCTGCCGGTGCCAGTCAAAAGAAGCGGGTGGTACTTGAGGTTATGGGTTAAATCTAGTTAGCTCCTGATCGACGACCATCGGGGTTTGGGCTCCTCTTCTCTATCTTCATTATTAAAAATAGGACCGGACATAATGGATAGCGGAACTGTGGTATTTTTATGTGTAGGAATACAATGTATACTGACTGCGCTATGATAGTTAGATCGCGTTCGCACTTACTGATATCTCAAGGAGGGACGTAATGGCCAAGAAGTTCAAAGAAGTGCCGGTTGATCAGCTCTACACTCGCATTGATCCTGAGTCTCTCGGTTTTGATACCACCGAAAAACTCTGCGCCCCCGAGGAAGGAGTGGTGGCCCAGGAGCGGGCCATTGAAGCGCTCAAATTCGGCATGGGCATGCAAGATATCGATTACAATATTTTTGTGGCGGGACAGCCCAAGACGGGACTGACGTATATTGCCAGGACCTTTCTTGAAAAGACAGCCAAAGAGGAACCGACCCCTCCTGATTCGTGTTATGTCTACAATTTCAAAGAGCCTGATAGCCCAAAATGTATCAGTCTGTCGGCCGGGCGCGGGAAAGATTTGAAAAAAAGCATGGAGCAGTTCGTGCAAACGCTCCAGGAAAAAATACCCGAGGTTTTTGACAGCGAGGACTACAGTGCCAAAGAGGCCGAAGTCCATCAAGCATTTGAAAGCAAGAGGCGTGATATCATTGACGTGCTCTCCAAGAGAGCGAAAGAGGAGGGGTTCATTCTCCAATTCTCCCAAGTAGGAATGGTGATTGTTCCCGGCACCGAAGAGGGCCAGCCCATGTCACAGGAGGAACTCAGTCAGCTTCCTGAAGACAAAAAGAAGGCCCTCAGGGAGAAAAGCGACCAGTTGCAGAAAGAGATGAATGATGCCATCAAGGAAATCCGCAAGGCTGAAGTAGCTTTCCGGGAGAAGCACAGTAAGCTGGATGCCGAGATAGCAATGTACGTGGTCGGCCACCTTATGGAAACCCTGGAAGAGCAATTCAAGGATGAGGAAGAAGCACTGGAGTATTTCAAAGAAGTACAAGAAGACATACTGGACAACATCGATGACTTCAAAACCAAGCCCGAGCCCCAACAGCAGGCTGCTCCTATGCCTATGCAGCCAAAGGAAATGACGTTTCGTAAATACGACATCAATGTACTCATAGATCATTCGGAGACTGAAGGGGCACCAGTTATCATCGAATCAAATCCCAGTTATCCTAATCTATTTGGCAGCATAGAGCGTCAGGCCTATTTTGGCGCCCTCTTTACCGATTTCACCATGATCAAGCCTGGAGCCCTTCATAAGGCCAATGGGGGTTACCTGGTAGTGAAGGCTCTGGATCTGTTGAAATACTGGATATCATGGGAGGCCCTGAAGCGGGCCATTAAAGATCGGGAGATCAAGATAGAAGATCTCGGCGAACTCTATGGCATGTTCAGCACCCGCACCCTGAAACCAACGCCGATACCCCTCAACGTTAAACTGGTTCTCACCGGTGATCCCTATCTCTATCAGTTGCTCTACATTTACGACGATCGTTTCCCCAAGCTTTTCAAGGTCAAGGCTCACCTGGACACCGAGGTAGATAACACTGAGGACAATCTCAAACAGGGTGCCTGCGTGATGTCCAAGTTCTGTGTTGATCGAGGACTACGTCATGTGACTAATGATGGCGTCGCTCGGGTTCTCGAGTATAGCATGGAGGTCACCGGTGATCGGGAGAAGCTTACCCTGAAACTCGCCGACATCAGTGATCTGCTCAAAGAGGCTGATTATTACGCTGGTGTGGCTAAATCTAAACACATCAAGAGCAAGCATGTGCAAAAGGCAATAGATAAGAAGAGGTTTCGAGCCAGTCTCTATGAAGAAAAGGTTCAGGAACTGGTCAAGAAAGATATTTTTTGGGTTGAAACCGACGGCCATAAAGTGGGCCAGGTCAATGGCCTCTCCATTCTGATGACGGGTGATCACGAATTTGGTAAACCAAGTCGCATCACTGCCACGGTCTCCATGGGTAAAAGCGGGGTGGTAGAGGGAACATTATCATGGCCCGGTTCCCCTGCTGCATTTGCTGTCACCACGCTCAAGGGTGAAGTCGATGTCGATGCAAAAGATGGTCGGTTTTTGGAAATTGAAGGGGCATCCAATGCTTTAAGAATTTTTGGTGTCCTTAATTTTAACTCCATTGCTCGCAGGTTGCGGCTGGATTTTTCAG
>CAMYLW010000254.1 GCA_947259475.1 Thermodesulfobacteriota bacterium | reverse complement strand
GTTCTCTCCCCCCAAGATGGAAAGTCCTCCTCTCACCAGTCGATGGTGATACAACTCAAATTTTTCCTGAAACGGTCCACTGATTTCACATCTTGTACAACACCTGCGCTTTCCAAACAATCATTTTGTTCAGCAGCTCTAGCCCGGATATTTTATGAATCACCTGCTGCGACAGCAATTCATGAAATATCCGTGCTCTAGTTGAGAACAAAAAAAAGGCCCCTCAGCAAGTAAGATTAGGATAATAACTTGGTGCCTAGGGGCCGCTCTAGATGGAGGGGATCGCCCTCCTCCAGTGAACTATGCTATTTAAATCACAAACTCTCTGAATGTCAAGGAAAAATGTGAGGAACAGAGAAGAAAATCCTAAGATTCTTTGAAAGTACGCCCTCGGTGGCGACTTTCTGGGGGCTAACCTCCTCCCAGGAATGGAAGAAAGGTGACGTTGTCTTTGTTCTTAAGTATCCTCTCCATGGAAGAGATTTTGTTGTTTACCGCCACCAGAATAGCATCTTCTGGAAACGGAAGTTCCGGATGATGTTTTTTAATATACGCCAAGACGTCAGCAACACGGGTTTTCTTTGAAAACCGGATTTGAATCTGGTCACTCTTGGCTTTCGCCCGCTGCAGACCCAAGAAGGTAACAGATACGTACATGGTCTATTCTCTGCGAAAGGTTATCTCAAGGAGCTAGGGATTACAATGCGCTCGACTCTAGCTGCCAAGTGTCTAAAATGTTCTAAAATGCCTAAAATATAAATCACTGATTAGACTCCATGGGCTTGCAGCAGTGCCGCGGCCTTTTCGTCTAATAGGTCGAATTTTTCCAAGGTTTTTCTTAAAGGCACCCCCTGGGAGGTATATCCTTTGGCCTTGTAAACTTCGTCACAGAGCTTTTGATATGCCTGTCGCCTGAGGTTTAAGATAGCTTGGTGTCTTTCTTCGGGCGACTCGGGGAGGGCAGCGTCGGTTCCGAGTTGCTCCCGCAACCAGTCGTCGTAGTAGTCGCTACGTGATTGGTATTCGTTGAAGTAAGCCGGCCCCATGGCCCTTAGTGGTATCTGATCGAAATCTCTCGTCCCCTTTCCCTGGCGTACGTTTATCATCTTTTGTAAGACATGCAGCCTCTCAGAGTCATCGAGAATGTCCTGTAAGCTTTTTTTCTCGCCTATTGTGGCACCGTAGTACTGGGCATAGTATTCAAGAGTGGGCTGATTCTGGGAAGGGTTGTCGGTCTGGGCCGCCTCAGGATGGCGCACGTCAATCCAGGGAAGCTTGCAGAGCCCCACTGCATTGAACCAGGTGCGAATCAACGGGAACCACTTCAAGGCGTCGGCCTTCATTTCAAAAGTGGGTATCTCATTATGTACCTGATCAATGAAAATCAGCCAAGCCTCATCATGTTGGGGTCCCTTAAGGGAGAAGCCGTATCCGCCCTGCTGAGCCAGCGACTCTTTGCAAATATATAGAGAGAACTCCAAGCCCTTGACTTCCATCCCGAACTTGTCCAGTTCGGACATAGTTTCATCAATGGCTGTGTTTGTTTTTGCACCGTACTTTTCCGCAACCCACCTCTTTGCTCGCTGCACCCCTTGACCAGATATCTTACCTAGTCCCTCCCCTGTGGCTGTTTCATGCAACAGACGGTCAGCAGCGTCAATGTTACCCCAGGATAAATCATAGCCGGTCTCTTCAACGGTTAGATACCCCCGCTGAAAGCACTCCATAAGAAATGCGGCTGTCACGCCCATAGAAATGGTGTCCAGGCCGTACTCGTCACAGTACCAGTTATATTCCATGATAAAGTGGGGATCAAATATTCCCTGGCAGGTGACAGCTCCGAGAGTTTCGTATTCCGGACCATCAATACCCACCTTCCTGCCAGCCTGCGGACCTCTGGTAAGGAGAACATCTTCGGCCCCTTTGGCGCAGGCCAGATTGCAGCCCATATAGCAGCCGTCTGGTACTTCTTTGTTGAAGTAGCGCTCCAGAAAAACGTCAGCAAAAACCGCAGGAGCATCAGTATGCTGGCCGTATTGGTAGTTATTTACTGGCAGTAAATGGAACTTGTTCATGTACTCAGCCAGAACGGGGGTGCCCCAGGCGCGCAGATTGAGCTGTTTAGGATCTTGCTGGCTTATTACCCTTTTTAGTTGAGCTCCCGCCTGCTGTACGGACTCTTTATCTGCAGGATGATTTGCCTTTACCCGAGCCAGGCTCGAACGGACTATCACCGCCCTCAGACCTTTAACCCGCATGACAGTTCCTGTTCCACCGCGTCCGGCTTGTTTGCTCCGGATCCGGCGGCGACGCCGATCGTAAAACAGGCTGTTGATAATCCCGAACCTGGCGTGTATGGCACCATTGCCGGTGGTTACTGCAGCCACATTTTCTGTGAGCTCGCCACCAGTGAATTCTTTCAAAAGGGCTTCGCCATATTCTAGTCCCCCTTCGTCAATTTCCTCGCCGAACGAGGGGGCTGTGGTGACAGTTATTGTGCCTTCATCACCATCCACGATCACCACCACTTCTTCTGTGGAGATTCCGTGAACAGCAAGGGCGTCAAAGCCCGACATCTTCAAGAGTGGCGCAAAATGTCCCCCAATATTTGAGTCGACGAAGGTCTCTGTAAGAGGGGAAATGGTGCCTACGACGAACTTCCCAGTTCCCGGGAATCTTGGTTCATTACCGAGAGGTCCGCTGGCCATGACCAGAATATTTTCTGGACTGTCGTAGCGGGTCTCCTCGGTGGTCCCGTCCCAGATCATCTTCATGGCATAGCCGCGACCGCCGATGTATTTGCGCCTGAAATCAGGATCCACTTCTGTTATCGATGTGGTGAGGGAGCTTAAATCCAGCTGTAAGATCCGATCCGTGTATCCAGCTCGCACGGGAGCAACCTGATATTTGCTTGAGTCCAATGTTTTCATCTGTCCCCTTTTCACTGTTGGAGGTGGCTCGGAAAAAAAAGCCCAAAAGCAGGTCCTGCCCTTTTTGGGGTGGTGTTTTGTCAGAGCCGGAGCTGATAGGTAACGAATGGAACGAGCGCCTTTTTTATAGGAAAAACCAGTAATTGTCAAGCAATTTGTATACAGGAATTGCCCCATTCTTTCTATCGTTTCATCACTGAGCTACAACAGCCAGACCAAAGCCGCTGGGGGTGTATCTCCTGATTGGCTGGCGAGAGGCCTGTGGAGGCCAATATTTTGATATATGCTCATTAAACATCGAAACCCTGCTCATTAGGACACAGGTCAGTCCCGCCCGTGGCGGGATTGCCGGTAAAGATTGAGAGCTTTTGTGGAGGTTTCAGGTTTCAGTGTTCAGGTTTCAGTTTTTTTGTCTTTCTTTCCTGACACCCGACACCTGAAACCCTGAGACTCAGTGCTTGGAAACCGGGGACCCGCCCGTAGGGTGGGGTGTCCGAAGGACCAATTTGATATTTTACAGTGCTCCACCACTCCATTACTCCAGCAGACTTCCGCATGAAGAAAATACGTCACAAACTCCCTTTGGAGAAGGCTCAAGACCGGATTTTCAGGCCCGGATTTTCTACTTTGTCGTGTTTTTGTAACATTTCGGCATGTATTTTGCTCTATTAGTTTCGTAATGCTATCACAAGGGAGGACTGCAGTTATGATTCTTAACCCCATTTTCGGATGGCTGTCCAACGACTTGGCTATTGATCTGGGCACAGCCAATACCCTTGTTTATGTCAGAGGCAATGGCATTGTCGTGGACGAGCCTTCAGTTGTTGCTGTACGGAGAAATGGTAGAGGAGCCAACAAGGTACTGATGGTGTCATTGCCGATTTTGAAGTGGCTGAAGCAATGCTCCGGTACTTCATCAAGAAAGCAAACAACCGTCGCACCCTTATACGACCACGGGTAATCGTTTGTGTGCCCTCCGGTATCACCCAGGTGGAAAAACGGGCAGTGCGAGAATCTGCAGAGTCAGCTGGTGCCAGAGAGGTTTTCCTCATTGAAGAACCCATGGCTGCTGCAATCGGCGCTGGATTGCCCATCACCGAGCCCACAAGTAATATGGTGGTGGATATCGGGGGCGGCACCACTGAAGTGGCGGTAATCTCGCTGGCCGGCATCGTTTACAGTAAATCGGTACGAGTTGGTGGCGACAAAATGGATGAAGCCATACTGCAGTACATCAAGAGCACTTACAATCTCCTCATCGGTGAGCGGAGCGCAGAGCTGATCAAGACCACCGTCGGCAACGCTTATCGGGATGAGAAAGCTGAACACATGCAGATCAAGGGACGCGACCTGGCTACTGGCATTCCGAAGATAATCGGAATCGACTCCGATGAAGTTCGGCAAGCCATAATCGAGCAAATCAAAACCATTGTAGAAACTGTAAAAAGTGCGCTTGAGCAGACACCGCCTGAGCTGGCTGCTGATATTGTGGACAACGGCATTGTTCTCACCGGAGGTGTAGCACTTCTAAAAGGTCTCGACAACCTCCTCCGTGAAGAGACCGGACTGCCAATCACCATTACCGAAGATCCACTGACCACGGTGGTAATAGGATCAGGTAAGGCTCTGGATGAAATTGACACCCTTAGGGAGATTATGATTTAGTCCAGATTGCAGATTTTAGATTGCAGATTGATGACTCGCTTAGCGACCAGCCACTTGCAAATTTGGGCTCCAACACAGACTTTCACCCTGCAATAAAACAATCAAGTCTAAACTTACAGATCGTAAATTTCCGCAATTAAAAAAAAATGAGTCCCGCCAAAAGCGGCGAGACTCAGATGGTTCTACAATCTTAAATCTACAATCTACACTCTCCCCTACCCTGCCTCGGCTTGAGGTTTGATGATCACATCAATTCTCCGGTTGATCGCCCTTCCCGTCGCGGATTTATTGGATGCCAAAGGCCGCTTGGATCCATATCCCACAGCTATGATCTTGTCCATTGGCAGGGTACCGTTGGCGACCAGATAAGCGCGAACGGCTTCCGCCCGTCGCTGGGACAAGTGCTGGTTATTCACATCTGAGCCGGTGCTGTCCGTATGTCCCTCAATGACAAGATTGGGTTGGCCAAAGGTGCGAATGGCTCTCTGAGCTTTACTCAGCAGGGAGTAGTTGTTCGGCATTATCACCTCTTTGCCAACGGGGAATTGAATCGTTTTCAACCGAATTACCAGCTCAGAGCCCTCTTTGTATACTTCTGCTTCCTCCGGGCTGAAGTAGGTTCGGACCTTGGTAAACAGCTGGTTAAACCGCCTCTCTGCTTCCAGTCGTTTTGTAGTAGCCTCCTGTTCCGCAGCCAACCTCTTTTTATCAGCCTTTTCCTTCTGGGTTTGATTTTCCAGAAAGGCAATCTGTTCATTCATTGCCTCTAATT
>CAMYLW010000253.1:3838-5511 GCA_947259475.1 Thermodesulfobacteriota bacterium | reverse complement strand
ACCGCCGTAAACTCCAAGCCCTAATCGATGCCATGGCTGAGCTGAAAATACCCGAATTCGATTCTTTTGACGTGACTGAAATAATATTGTATAAAAGTGATCTTAGGCCAACCGGAGCGATCTATACGAAGCTGCACCGTATGTCACTTGCCGCATCGGCATCTGTTTGACCTGTACCCAACTGAAAGCAGAACCGTTACCGACTCCGGGAAAACCGGGCAATTATTTCCAAGAAACCACAAAAAAGGAAACTATTATGTCCGCCACAAAAGAAAAGAACCAGGCCATGGAATTGGCCATGAGCCAGATTGAAAAACAATTCGGCAAAGGCGCCATAATGCGCCTGGGCAGCGACGCCACGGTTGCCGATGTTCCGGTAATCCCAACAGGCTCACTTTCCCTCGATGTGGCCCTGGGCTTAGGGGGTGTCCCCCGGGGGAGGGTTGTGGAAATTTTTGGCCCAGAGTCCTCCGGCAAGACTACCCTGGCACTTCATATTGTCGCCGAAGCCCAGAAGAGAGGGGGAATCGCGTCTTTTGTCGATGCGGAGCATGCCCTTGATCTTTCCTACGCCCGCCAACTGGGGGTCAATGTGGACGACCTGCTCATCTCCCAGCCTGACACTGGGGAGCAGGCCTTGGAGATCACCGAGGTCCTGGTGCGCAGCGGTGCCATGGATGCGGTGGTCATTGACTCGGTGGCCGCCCTGGTGCCCCGCGCCGAAATCGAAGGGGAGATGGGCGACTCCCACATGGGTTTGCAGGCTCGCCTCATGTCCCAGGCTCTACGTAAATTGACCGCAGCTATCAGCAAATCCAGGACCACGGTGATCTTTATCAATCAGATCAGGATGAAAATAGGGGTTCTCTTCGGCAATCCAGAAACCACCACGGGTGGTAATGCCCTCAAGTTCTATGCCTCGGTACGGTTGGACATTAGGCGTATCAGCGCCATTAAAGACGGCCAAGAGAGCATTGGTAGCCGAACGCGGGTCAAAGCGGTAAAAAACAAGTTGGCTCCTCCATTTAAGGTGGCGGAGTTCGATATTATGTACGGCCACGGAATCTCCAGGGAGGGAGATATCCTGGACATGGCCACAGCTCTGGACATCGTAGATAAGAGTGGCGCCTGGTACTCTTACGGTGGAGAACGTATGGGCCAGGGCCGTGAAAATGTTAAGAGTTTTTTGAGCGAGCACGCGGATATTTGCAGCGACATCGAAAACAAGGTCAGGGAAGCCTATGGCCTTAAGCCAGCCGACAATGGTGATGAGGAGTCTGTGGAAGAATGAAAACTGCCGAACTGAGAAAAGCTTTCCTTGAATACTTCAAGGCCAACCAACATACCATAGTGAAGAGTTCCTCGCTGGTCCCCCATGACGATCCCACCCTGCTCTTCACCACCGCTGGCATGGTCCAGTTCAAACGACCGCTCCTGGGCGAAGAAAAACGGGATTACGTGCGGGCCACCTCGTCCCAGAAGTGCATGCGCGCTGGGGGCAAGCATAATGACTTGCGCAACGTGGGGCGTACTGCCAGGCACCACACCTTTTTTGAGATGCTGGGTAATTTCTCTTTCGGTGACTACTTCAAAAAGGAGGCTATCCTCTTCGGTTGGGAGTTTTTTACCGACCATCTCCAGTTGCCCAAAGATAAACTTTATGCCTCGGTGCA
>CAMYLW010000253.1:0-3833 GCA_947259475.1 Thermodesulfobacteriota bacterium | reverse complement strand
TGTGGACCGGAGTGCGAACCGGGAGTGTGTGATTGCGATCGCTTCCTGGAGTTGTGGAATCTGGTTTTCATGCAGTTCAATCGGAAGGAAGACGGCACCATGGAACCTCTGCCCGCCCCTTCAATCGACACCGGTGCCGGTCTGGAGCGAATTGCCGCGGTTCTGCAGAATGTCCCCTCCAACTACGACATCGACATATTCCAAGACATTATCGGGGTCATTGAACAAATAAGCGGCCACAGTCACGGTCGTGACCCTGACAAGGATGTTTCTATCAAGGTGATCGCCGATCACGGCCGCGCTGCCACTTTCCTCATCAGTGATGGCGTCATGCCCAGCAATGAGGGGCGCGGCTACGTCTTGCGTCGGGTTATCAGAAGGGCTGTGCGCCACGGCAGGCTGTTGGGAATCGAGGAACCTTTCCTGCCTCGGGTGGCAGAGGGCGTGCTTGCTGCCATGTCAGAGACGTATCCGGATATTGCCAGGAACAAGAGCTACGTCCAAATGGCGCTTAGCAATGAAGAGAAATCTTTTTCTGCCACCCTTGACCGGGGTTTGGGTAGGCTTCAGGAAGAGGTCGACAAACTAAACAAGGCCGGCAGCAAGGTCTTTCCCGGCGACACAATCTTCAAGCTCTATGACACCTTCGGTTTTCCCATCGACATCATAATGGACCTGGCTCGAGACCAGGACTTTGAGGTGGATGAGGAAGGTTTTGACCAATTTATGGAAGAGCAGAGGCAGCGTTCCCGTGCCTCCTTCAAGATCTCCGGGGTCATGGAAACCTCAGAAGCCCTGACGCAGCTTGGGGCTCAAGGGGTAACCACCGCGTTTTCCGGTCACGACAGGACTGAGGATCAGTCGGTGATTCTGGCCTTGCTCACCGAGGATGGTGCGGTCAACGAAGTGAGTGAAGGCCAGAAGGTTGAAGTGGTCTGTGAACGAACTCCCTTCTATGGCGAAGCCGGCGGCCAGGTGGGAGACACTGGACGTATGAGCGGCATGGGTTTCACCCTAGAGGTTGAAACCACCCAAACAACACCTAGTGATTTGCTGGTGCATGTTTGTGAGGTCTTGCAGGGAACGGTGAAAGTGGGAGAAGAGGTCACCCTGGCCGTGGACAAAGAAAAGCGCAAAGCTACTGAGAGGAATCACACCGCAACCCACATACTCCACTACGTACTCAGAAACGTCCTGGGTGATCATGTGAAACAGCAAGGCTCATACGTGGGCCCTGAATACTTTCGATTCGACTTCTCCCATGGTGAAGCCCTTACCAGTGAACAACTCACCGGCATCGAACAACTGGTCACCCAGCGGATCATCGAAAATGAAGATCTCACCGCCCAGGTCACGGACATAGAAAACGCCACTGCTCAGGGAGCCATGGCGCTGTTTGGCGAAAAGTATGGGGATCAGGTTCGCATGGTTGCCATTGGAGATTATTCCAAAGAACTTTGTGGTGGAACCCACAGCCACCACACCGGCGATATTGGCCCCTTCAAGATCACTAGTGAAAGTTCGGTAGCTGCAGGTATCCGCCGCATCGAGGCCTTAACCGGGACTGGCGCCCTCGAGTATTTTCAGAACCAGGAAAGGACCCTTAAGGAGACAGCTGAGCTCCTGAAGACACCTCCACACGATCTGGCCGAGCGCATACAAAAGCTACTGGAACAGCAAAAAGAACTAGAAAAGGAAGTGGACCGGGTCAAAGCCCAGGCCATGAGTCGACAGTTTGGTCCCTCCGGCCAAGATATCCGTGAGGTAGATGGAGTGAAAGTGCTCTCCCAGCAAGTAAACGCAGATAGCCCCAAGGATCTACGGGTGATGCTGGACAATTTGAGAGATCAGATAAAATCAGGCGTGGTTGTCTTGGGAGCAGAGGCTGAAGATGGCAAGGCTATGCTCATCTGCGGCGTCACAGATGATCTCACTGATCGCTTCCATGCCGGTGAAATCATCAAACAGCTCTCCGCCAAGGTTGGTGGTAAAGGCGGGGGCAGGCCTGACATGGCCCAGGGTGGAGGTCCAGATGCTAAGGGCATCCGGGAGGTTCTGGAGGGCGTGGTTGAGATGCTGGCGAAATGAGTAAGTGTTTATCAAATGTGCAAGCTCCGAGAAGGTCAAGAAATCGTGCGTAATTGAAAAAAACCATGATAGATGTCGGTGAACTAGAAAGCGATCATGCCCACATTATCGCAAAAAAAGGCCCACAGTAGGTCATTTGTGTAACACTTTACTGATTACCCCAGGTATTTCTCAAAGACCTACGAGAGCCCCACACTACTGTTTGCTGGGAATTGTATTCGTGAGCTCTTTGTTTTTACGGTTGTTCTTGATATCTCAGCTGAATTGTCTACCAGCCGCAAGGCCCGTTCTAGATTATTGCGTGCCTTGGCATAGTCGGGATTAAGCCGCAGTGCCTCCTGATAATGGTCAATGGCCTCATCCAGTCTTCCTCGTCTCTCAAGCAAAACTCCCAGGTTATTGTGGGCTCCGGCCCAGTAGGGCATAAGTCGCAGAGCTTCAGTAATGTGATTGATTGCTTCCTCGGTTCTGCCCTGTTCTGCCAGAACAGTGCCCAGGTTGTAGTGAGCTCCTGCATAGTCTGGTTCTAGCCTTAGCGCTTCAGTGTAATGGTTGATTGCCTCCTCCGTCTTGCCCTGGTTTGCCAGCAGGTTGCCAAGATTATTGCAGGCCCTGGCATTGTTGGGATCTATTTCTAGCGCCTGGTAATAGTGGCCAACGGCCCTGTCCACATTTCCCTGGGCAGCTAGCGCATTCCCCAGGTTATTGTGCACTTCCGCTCTATCGGGTTTAATTCGCAAGGCCTGGGAATAATGGTAAGTGGCCTCATCCAGCCTCCCACCTCTGGCCAGCGCAACTCCCAGGTTATTGTGGGCAAAGTGGTTGTCGCTGGTCACCTTGACCGTGTGTTGAAAAAGGGTAATGCTGTTTTGCCAGTAGCCAACTTGCCGCCAGGTACCCACCACACAGCCCAGAAGCAGAATGGCTGAGGCAATGGCAGAGGCATTTCGTCTATGGTGCCATCCTGCCAAAAGACTTGGAAGACCCCAGGCAATCATGATGAACAGACCGACAAAGGACAGATAGGTGTATCGGTCTGCCATGGCCTGAGATCCTACCTGAACCAGACCTATCACCGGAACCAGAGTGCCAAGATACCAAAGCCATCCAACCGCAAGATACGGACGGTTCTTCGCTGCCTTAATGACCAGCACAGATACAAATATCAATAATAATCCAGCTCCTGCAACCTGCCATAAGGGTATAGTCCCTGGGTGTGGATAATAGACTGCAAGATTGTGAGGCCAAATCATCTTGGCCATGTAGCTTATATAGGAGACAAGAGCGTTAGCTATTCTGGTGGTCAGCGGGAATGCCTCCAAAGATTTCAAGGCTCCCACTTTATCCTGGACCACAACCGTTGCAATGATGGTGACAGCTGTGAGGGCAAAGAGAGGGATCTTTTCCCAAACCAGACGGAATAATGACGATCTTGGGATGTCAAAGTCGCCCACAGTTTTCACATTTTGCAGTTGTATACGGCCTAAAGGCCAGTAATCCAGAAGCAGCAGCACAAACGGCAGGGTAACAACCATGGGCTTCGCCATCAGGCCGAGTCCAAAGAAAAGCAACACCAAGAGATAGCGTCTCAGCCCCGGTTGCTCAGCGTAACGGGCATAGGCCCAGATGGTCAGGAACCAGAAAAAAGCGCTGAGCACGTCTTTTCTTTCAGCCACCCACGCCACCGATTCCACATGGAGGGGGTGTATGGCAAACAGAGCCGCTACAAAAGCACTGCGCCACAG
>CAMYLW010000252.1 GCA_947259475.1 Thermodesulfobacteriota bacterium | reverse complement strand
AAATTAAAAATACCAATATTCTAATGTTCAAAACAATTTATTTCAGTTAACGACCAGAAGCTCAATTTCATCTCAGAAAGGAGGGAAGGAAAATAAACAAACACATTAACGTAAATCTCAAGATTAGAGCGCCCCAAGTCCGTCTTATAGGTGTAGACGGCTCACAACTGGGGATAGTGCCGCTGGAAGAAGCTTTGCAGCGTGCAACGGAAGAAAAAATGGACCTGGTGGAAGTGGCGCCCAAAGCAACGCCGCCTGTATGCAAGATAATGGACTATGGTAAGTACAAATACTTGCAGAGCAAGAAATTACAGGAAGCGAAAAAGAAGCAGACTATAATCCAGGTAAAAGAAGTGAAAATTCGCCCGAAGACCGAAGAACATGATTATAAGTTTAAGCTGCGGCACATAAAACGTTTCCTCGGGGAGAACAACAAGGCAAAGGTAACTATCATGTTCCGCGGGCGAGAAATAGCCCATTCTCAACTAGGATTGAAAGTCCTCGAGCGTATCATAGCGGACACTGAAGAAGAAGGTGTTGTGGAACAAACGCCCAAGCTCGAGGGAAGAAACATGACCATGATACTAGCTCCTCGCTAGTAGCTCTTTAGAGGAAGATCCCTTCCTGTATCGAGAACTACGCCGAGAGTCTGCACCGAGTACACATACCGGGTTAACCCGGATATTTCATGAATACCTGTCGCGAGACTACGAAGATGGGTGTGCCACCTGGCAACTCGTCCCGCGGTACCGCGGGATTGGTTCCGAGGCGTACCTGAACGGTACGTCGCAGGGGCCGACACTCGAGGACGCCAGGAAGGACGGCCAAATCCGTGGTCGCAGCAAGTGATTCATGAAATATCCTGGTTAAGTTTGCAAGCCCAGGAGTCCTGCTTGCGTGTTGTCGCTGCCGTTCTCCTCTATCCAAAAATATCTTGACAATTTCCGCACTAAAAGATATCGTTTTTGATTGGTTTATAGTACTGAGACCACGTGGGAGTTACAATGCCTAAGATGAAAAGCAATCGCGGCGCAGCCAAGCGTTTCAAAACTACCGGCACCGGAAAGATCCGCCGCTCTAAAGCGTTTAAAAGTCACATCTTGACGAAGAAAACAGCAAAGAGGAAGCGAAACCTGCGGAAGTCTGGTCTTGTTGACTCCACCAATGTCCGAGCAGTTCGGCGGATGCTGCCCTATGCATAAGCGCGGGGAAATGGCGGACAGATGGGTATAGAACCCTGGAAAGACGCCAGGGATGCTTCTTTTTTTTGACAAGGGTTAGATTGTTATCCGAATAGGGGTGAATCATGGCACGCGTCACCAACGCAGTTGCTTCGAGAAGACGACGCAAGAAGATACTGAAACAGGCGAAGGGATCTCGCGGAGCGCGAAGCAAGTCGCTGCGCGCAGCCCGCGTGAATGTGGCAAGGGCGCTCCAGTATGCCTATCGTGATCGACGTGTTCGCAAACGTCAGTTTCGTTCACTTTGGATCACCCGGATAAACGCGGCCGCCCGCATGCATGGCCTCTCTTACAGCAGGTTTATGGATGGTCTCAAGAAGGCCGGAATAGGCCTGGATCGTAAGGTGCTGGCCGATCTCGCCGTCAACGATCCCCACGGCTTTGCTCAGATCGCGGAACTGGCCCGCCGGGACGCCTAGATGTTCTCCTCCCAAAACGATGAAACAAGAAATTGATACCCTCCTTCAGGAAACTATCGAGCGCTTGGCAACCATCGATAACGCGAAGGATGTGGACCGACTGCGCATCGATGTGCTGGGGCGCAAGGGCACGCTTTCCCACCTGTTTAAGAAACTGGGGGAAAGCCCCGATGAAGAGCGTCCCGTTCTTGGCAAGATTCTGAATGAGACCCGCGTTCGTCTAGAAAGTGCTTTTGAAGAGGCTAAATCCCGCACCACCTCTATCTCTGCTCACCTTACTGCTTTAGATATTTCCCTGCCGGGCAGGTTGCCGCACCTAGGCCATCTGCACCCTATCACCCTGGTCAGCATGGAGATCGCAGAAATCTTTCAGCGTCTGGGATTCGAGGTGGTTGAGGGCCCAGATGTGGAGTTGGACTACTACAATTTTGAGGCCCTCAATATCCCCAAAGACCATCCTGCCCGTGACATGCAAGATACTTTCTACGTCACGGACAATATCGTCTTGCGTACCCACACATCCCCTATTCAAGTGCGGGTTATGGAAAAACAACCACCACCCGTGCGAATAATTGCACCCGGCAAGGCTTACCGGTGTGATTCAGACGTGACTCACACCCCCATGTTCCATCAGGTTGAGGGGCTGATGGTGGACAAGGACGTCTCGTTCGGTGACCTCAAAGGTGTGCTCACCGTTTTCGTGCACCAGATGTTTGGAGCGGATGTGGATCTGCGCTTCCGCCCCAGTTTTTTTCCTTTTACCGAGCCCAGCGCAGAGGTGGACATCCAGTGTGTCATGTGTCGGGGTGAGGGTTGCCGGGTTTGTTCGGAAACTGGTTGGCTGGAGATTCTGGGCTCCGGCATGGTCGATCCAGAAGTGTTCAAAATGGTTGGCTATGATCCGGAAGAGGTTAGCGGATATGCTTTTGGCATGGGCATCGAACGCATTGCCATGCTCAAGTACGGAATCAACGACCTCCGGTTGTTTTTTGACAACGACCTCCGTTTCCTGGAGCAATTTTGAGGTTTCAGTGTTCAGGTTTCAGGTTTCCGCCTTTGCGTCTCTCTTTCCTGACACCTGACACCTATAAACCTGAGATTTGGTGCTTGGAGTTTGGGATTTCATAAGTTCGCCTTACTCCATTACTCCGTCAGTTACCATGATGGAATCTCAACGACCGAAGGACTAGATAATGCTGATTAGCCTCAAATGGCTTCGCTCCTTGGTCAGCTGTGATGCTTCACCTGATGAGATTGCCCACCGGCTTACCATGGCCGGGTTGGAAGTGGAAGCCATCGAGCCTTTCCGCTTCGGCCTGGAGCGGGTTGTGGTGGGTAGAATCCAGAGCATAAAGCAACATCCTGCTGCTGAGCATCTCCAGGTCTGCAAGGTGCAGGGGTCTGAAGGTTCGCTGGATGTGGTCTGCGGCGCTCCCAATGTGGCGGAGGGGCAGATGGTGCCTCTTGCCCTGGATGGCGCTTGTCTGGCTGACGGCGCTGAGGTGAGCTCAGCTGAAATTCATGGCGTATTCTCCCAGGGCATGCTTTGTTCAGAAAAAGAACTCGGTCTGGGAGAAGACGCTAGCGGCATAATGGTCCTGGATTCCAACTTGTCCCCCGGAACCCCCCTGGCTGAAGCTCTTGAACTCGACGACGACGTTCTGGATATTGGCATTACGCCAAACAGGGCCGACTGTCTGAGCCTCGTTGGCATCGCCAGGGAGGTGGCGGCCCTCTTCGGGCTCCCGTGGTCTCTACCTCCCATTAGCCCTAAGGAGACCGGTCCGCCAGTAGAAACTTTGACCTCAGTATCCATCGAGGACCCGGACCTTTGCCCTCGCTATGCCGCCCGGGTGGTTCAAAATGTTACCATTAAGACCTCTCCTCTTTGGCTGCGACAGCGTTTGGAGGCTCAGGGCATCCGGGCCATCAACAACATAGTAGATGTTACCAACTATATTATGCTGGAGTTGGGCCAACCCTTGCACGCCTTCGACTACCACCGCCTGGACGGCAACCGTATTGTGGTACGTCGGGCGCGACCCAATGAAACTTTCGTAACCCTGGACGGCCAGAAGCATCAGTTGCAGCGCAATATGTTGCTTATCTGTGATGCCAGCCATGGCGTGGCCTTGGCTGGGATCATGGGCGGACTTGACTCGGAGATTACTCCTGACACTAATACC
>CAMYLW010000251.1 GCA_947259475.1 Thermodesulfobacteriota bacterium | reverse complement strand
TTGGCATTATGACAAAGAGGGTAGCAAGAAGCAACTAGCCCGGAAGGACGGTCATATTATTCGCGCTCGCTACGCTCCGCTCAGTCCCGCAAGCGGGTTCCCAGTTTCACGGTCGGAGCAGCCGATTCATGAAATGTCCGGGCTCCGAGGTCGGGTGGAGTTTGTCCTCTGGACAGAAAAGGGTGACATTGTTATAATCCGACTAATTTCGTATACGTTTAGGAGGAGTTTATGAAGATATCCACTCGAGGTAGGTATGGCACGCGAATGATGCTGGACTTGGCTGCTCATCACGATCAGGGCCCAACTCCTCTTAGGGAGATCGCCAATCGTCAGGACCTTTCGGTAAAGTACTTGGAGCAATTGATTATTCCACTGAAAGCCGCTGGGTACATTCGCAGCGTCCGAGGTGCCAGGGGCGGTTACACTTTGGCAAGGAAACCTGACAAGATAAGCGTTGGGCAAATCATAAAGGTTCTTGAAGGGGGTCTGTCCTTGGTGGATTGTGTTGAAGATCCCAAACTTTGCGAGCGCGAAAAAAACTGCCCAACTCGTGACATCTGGCTCCGTATGAGTGAGCGATTGATGGAAGAACTTTCCTCTCTGACTCTTAGTGACGTCTTGGATGGTAAAAAATTGCCGGCATAGTCGCAATAGGCGGAAAGGGGAGACTATAGGAACTCAGTACTCTTCCTGCCAAGGGAATGTTAGAGGCACCAGGCGGTACGTCGTACTTCTCAAAGTCCCTTCTCGATGAATAGCAGCTGTCGTTCGATTCCTTCATCCCCTGTGGTATAGCTAAAATTAGGTTTAGCTAGGATTCCTTCATCCCCTGTGGTATAGTAAAAATTAGGTTTAGCTAGCGTCCATCCGGAAACTCCGGATGGACACTAGCGAGCGTTGCCAAGGCAGAAAGGAGGGTGACGATGGCCATTCGAGTCCTGATAGAAAGAAGAATAGATCCGGAAAATGAACCCGCTTTGAGTAGTCTTCTGATGAGGCTAAGAAGCAAGGCTATGCACGCCAAAGGCTACATTTCCGGTGAGACCTTGCGCTCCCTGCAAGATCCCTATGAGTACCTGGTGATCGGTACCTGGAACAGTTTGGATGACTGGAGAAGGTGGGAATCGGATCAAGAGCGACGAGATATACAGAGCCAGATTGATAGCCTGCTGCGGGCTCCTGCCCTTCAGCGGGTGTTTGTTTATGAGTAGAAATCCAGTGATGTCCGTTGTCAGTTGTCCGTGGTCAGTTGTAAAGGTCTTCCGGAGTAAGTAGTAGAGTGCGCTGAAAATTTTGATCGAACGAAAAAGGGCTTGGGCGAGAAAAGCGAGAAAAAGATTAAAGTTGAAGGGTTCGCAACGGACAACGGACTACTAACGACTGACACCCAGGTACCGTTCTTGCTCGCTATAAATACAGCCGCAATATCCCTGCCGATAAAGATTCAATTCTTTCGATTTCTGTATACCTTCTTGCCAACCTTGACGTAAATCTCGATCGATGAATGGGATCCCGTGTTCTTGACCCGCTTCCGCGCCGAGCTGGCGAACCAGTTCGTGATCCTGCCTCTTGCTGTACAGCAGGGTGGTGGTAAAAGCATCCATGCGGCTCTTCTTGGCCAGTTTGGCGGCTGCGTTTAGCCGGAGGTGGTAGCAGTAGTGGCAGCGATTGGATTCGCGGAACGCCACCTCCCGCAGGAAGCTGACCACATCATATTCGTCCCGGTATATTACCTCTAGGCCTACCTGTGCGGCAAACTGCTCCACCGTTTCCAAGCGGCGACGATATTCCTGATAGGGATGGATGTTGGGATTATAGAAAAAACCGAAAACCTTAGAGCCCTCATCCTCCAGAACCTGAAGCGGATAGACGGCACACGGTGCACAGCACATGTGGAGCAGAATTTTCAAGAGGGTTCCCCATTCTTTACAGTTTTCAATAGACTATCACCCATTACTCACCAATTATAAGTCAGAATCGTTTTGCCGGCAAACTTGGGGGTGGGGAAGTGCCGGAGTTGGTTGCCTTACTTGAGTAACTTCTGAGCCGCTATGTGTATCGGATCCCAAGCGCCGGAGAAAGGCGGGGCATAAGCCAGGTCCAGATAGGCCAACTCCTCCAGGGAGAGGCCACCGGTCAGGGCAACCGCAAGCCCATTGATTCTTGAGACCACACCATCACCTCCCACAGCCTGGGCTCCAAGAAGTCGGCCGTTTTCGGTGTCGGCGATCAACCGGATATGGAGTTCACGGCTCCCCGGATAGCTGTGAGCTTTGGAAACCCCTTGAATGGTCACCGCCTCTGCTTTTAGACCCGCTTCCCTGGCTTCTTCTACGGTCAAGCCAGTGCTGGCTACCTCCAGATTGAACACTTTGAAGCAGGTGGATCCCACAATTCCCGGAAATGAAAGGTTCTGGCCGCCGATGTTGGCACCGGCAATGCGACCTTGTTTGTTGGCAATATCTCCGAGTGGAGCATAAACCGGCCTGTGGCTAATGCGATGAAAGCACTCGCAGCAATCACCGGCGGCATAGACATAAGGGATATTAGTCTGCAGGAACTCGTTCACAGAAATTGCTCCGGTGGAGCCAATCCCTAAACCTGCCTCAGAGGCAAGAGAAACCTGAGGAACCACACCGAGACCGAGGAGCACCAAATCAGTTTCAAAGGTACCACCACTGCTGTGGACGATAATCCCTCCCGTGTCCGTAGGCTCAAATCCTTCCAGACTGGTCTCCCCGATGAAGGTCACTCCATTGGTTTCAAGTTCTATGAGAATTTGTTCAGCAAAATCTTCCCCCAGTCTCCTTAGGGGGAGATCTTTTCGATAAACGACAGTGGTCTCCAGTCCCAGTCGCCTGAAAGCTTCACACATTTCAAGAGAAATCAGGCCTGCACCAACTACCACAGCCCGTTTAGCTCGCTTCTCATCAATGAATTTTCTTATGCGAATGGCATCAGTGACGTTTCGCAAACAGAATATCCCCTCGAGGTCTTGGCCGGGTACGCCTGGTAGCCGAGGAGTAGCACCGGTGGCCACCACCAAATAGTCAAAGGGCAGAGTATCACCGCTGGCAATTTCCACGAGCTTTTGCTCAGGTCGGATGGCTGCTACCCTGGTATGAAGTTTTACCTCAATGCCGGACTTGGCAAAAGCTTCAGGGGTCCGGGCAATGAGCTTGGCCTCATCCCTTATTACATCACCGATGTAATAGGGTGTGGGTCAGGCTGAGAACGAGACGTGCTCACCACCCTCCAGTATGGTCACATTTAGATCGGGGTTAACACGCTTGGCTTTGGCGGCTGCACTCGGTCCACCAGCACCACCACCGACCACTACGAGTTTTTCAGGCATGGCGAATCTCCAATTTCCTCCCGTTTGCATTATGTATCTGGCTTACTATTTTCTGGTGCAACGCTCCTACTGGTCAAGTTGCTCAACTAGCCACTGAGTGATGACCTCCTCCAGCTCTTTTTGATGGTTGCGGAAACGGTGGCCAGCAGCCCCTATCTTTCGCACCGTTATCTGGTTATCACGAGGACCACTATTCTTAAGGTGATCGGCCACGCTAGGGTCTGCCAAGCGATCGGCAAGACCGTGAACTATGAGAACCGGTCTGGAGAACTGGGTGATGTTTGTCAACGGGTCAGAGCGGGTCGCCGGTCCCCTCAGACTTACTACATGGTTCGCGGTGTAGAGTGTCTTGCCCAGAGGGCCGAGATCAATCAGCATCCAGGAGTCCCCCTTGCCTGCGGCTTGCAGCTCCTGGGCCCGGCGGAGAACTTTGCTTGCCGCTTCCAGGCCGAATGCTCTCACGTTCCATTGGAAGAGATTTCCAGGAGGTCCGGTTAGTATTATTCCGGTGATCCTCGGATCTTGCGTTGCCGCCAGGTAGTAGAGGACCCGATTGGTCCCCATGCTATGACCATAGAGGAAGAGGTTTTTGTAGCGACGACGAGCCATCTCATCCACGCCTGTGGCAATGTCTTGCAGATTTTCTTCGAAAAGGTTTTTCTTCGGCCCCAAATCATGGTCACGCATATTAAGTGCTAAGGTGGTAACGCCGTGTTCAGCTAGGGCTTCAGGAAGAAAGCTCATTATTCCTGAATAGAAATTGCCGCCGTAGCCGTGAACCATGAGCACTCCCGCTTCAGTCTGGTTGGGATGAGGCTGGCGCAAGACACCATTCAACCAAATACCGTCTGTGGTCTGCAGTCTTATGGGCTCAGTCCGGACTTTTTGTTCGGTACCAGAGCAGGCTGAGCACAGGAGAAGGGCAACCGCCGCAAGGCTAAGCAAAAAAGGTATTTTGACTGGTCGCATGATTTTCTGACTCTCCAGATAGATCAATGAACGTGGTGGAGCTTTACCCAATGAACCATGGCGAAGAAAAAGTGGCGGGATTTTACACCTGTAAAAATGATAAAGCACGTGTCATGTTAGCTTGATCTCTGCAATGTGGGCACACTCCAATATAAGAACAGAATAAAGTTTCGCGAGCTAGGGAGTCTGGCCGCCGAGGAGCCAAGCTGGGTCTACCGAAAAAGTCTCTCTCAAAGCCTCAATATTCTCCTGGGTTAGTTGCTTCTTCCCAGCTTCCAGATCTTCCAGGTGCTGTTCACTTATGCACAGTTTCTGGGCCAGTAAGGCACGGGTGAGACCCCGAACTTC
>CAMYLW010000250.1:1855-5728 GCA_947259475.1 Thermodesulfobacteriota bacterium | reverse complement strand
CCCACCGCCTCGTGAAGCAAAACTGCGACCACAGAACTGTCCACCCCGCCGCTGAGGGCGCACACCACCTTCTTGGAGCCGATGGTCTGCCGTAGATCTCCCACAGTACTTGCCACAAATGACTTCATGGTCCAGACGGGCTTGCAACCGCAAGAACGGAAGAGGAAGTTTTGCAGCATTTTGGTCCCATTGGGGGTATGGACAACCTCAGGGTGAAACTGAACCCCGTAGAGCTCTGTCGCAGTATGACGCATGGCGGCCACCGGTGAGTTACCACTGTGGGCAAGGGCGGCGAAGCCTGGCGGGGGAATCTTGATTTTGTCGCCGTGACTCATCCATACCTGTTCCCCCTGCCCCCCTGAGGCTCCATCCAGACCGTGGAACAGGTCTTCAGAGGAGTCTATGAGAAGTTGAGCCTTGCCATACTCCCGTTTGGCGGCTCGCTCCACCTCACCTCCCAGCAGGTGGGTCATCAACTGCATGCCGTAACAGATCCCGAGCACGGGAACACCAAGATGAAGCACTTCCAGATCACAGACGGGTGCGCCTTTGTCCAGCACACAGGCAGGTCCTCCTGACAGGATAATGCCCTTGGCACCGAATTCCCTTATCTTCGCCATGCCAATGTTAAAAGGGTGGATCTCACAGTACACCTGAGCCTCACGCACCCGCCTGGCGATGAGTTGAGTGGTCTGAGAGCCAAAATCCAAGATCAATATTTTTTCAGCGTGAATATCCACTTATTTCCAATCTATCTGATAGTTAGGCGCTTCTTTGGTGATGATTACGTCGTGGACGTGGCTTTCTTTCAGGCCGGCTGAAGTAATCCGGATGAACTTGGCCTTATGCTGCAGTTCATCCAAAGTTCCACAGCCGACGTATCCCATACCTGCACGAAGACCTCCTATGAGTTGAAACACACTTGAAGCAAGTGGACCCTTGTAGGGAACCCGACCCTCTATCCCTTCCGGGACAAGCTTCGCGTCTTCCTCTATCTCCTCCTGGAAGTAGCGGTCACGCGCGCCTTCTTTCATAGCACCCAGAGACCCCATTCCCCGGTAGACCTTGTAGGAACGACCTTGATAGAGAATCATCTCGCCCGGACTCTCATCCGTCCCCGCGAAAATGCTGCCAATCATGACTGAGTGTGCCCCGGCTGCCAGAGCCTTCACCACATCGCCAGAGTATTTGACGCCGCCATCGGCGATAATCGGCACCTGGTAGTCTTTAGCAACTCTGGCACACTCCGTCACCGCGGTAATCTGCGGCACCCCCACACCTGCGACAACCCTTGTAGTACAGATAGAGCCGGGGCCCACACCGACCTTGATGGCGTCGGCTCCGGCCTCGGCCAGGGTTTTGGCCCCTTCTGCGGTGGCCACGTTCCCTGCTATGAGCTCTATCTCTGGAAACTGCCGTTTTATCGCCGGCACACTGTCCACCACCGCCTGGGCGTGGCCGTGTGCAGAATCTACCGCTATCACGTCGACACCCGCATTGACCAAGGCTTCAACCCTGGCATCGCGGTCTGGCCCCACACCAACCGCCGCCCCTACCCTTAAACGGCCCAGGCTGTCCTTGCAGGCACTTGGGTATTTCTTGATTTTCATAATATCCTTGATGGTAATGAGACCAAGCAGGTTCCCCTTATCATTTACAACCAAAAGCTTTTCGATCCGGTTCTTATGGAGAAGTATCTTGGACTCTTCCAGGGTGATGCCCTCGGATGCGGTGACCAGGTTCTCTTTGGTCATTACCTCGGCCACTTTCTGATCCAGATTGGTTTCAAAACGGAGATCACGGTTGGTAATAATGCCCACCAGCTTTCGCCCGTCTTTAACGATGGGGACCCCGGAAATGCGGTACTGCTCCATGACCTCGAGCACCTCAGAAATCTTTTGCTCGGGGTGCATGGTGACCGGATCAATGATCATGCCGCTTTCCGATTTCTTGACCTTGTCCACCTCCCGGGCCTGCCGTTCAATGCTCATGTTCTTGTGAATGATACCGATGCCACCCTCACGGGCCATGCTGATGGCAGTGTTCGCCTCGGTAACCGTGTCCATGGCTGCACTCATGAGAGGTATATTCATGGAAATACTGCGGGTTAATTGGGTCCTGACATCCACCTCGTTCGGCAGAACCTTGCTGGCTGCGGGCAGCAACAGCACATCATCGAAAGTGAGTGCAACAGGTATGTCGGTGTTTTTCTGACTCATAAAAAACCCTCTTTTTATATTGAGATAAATTTACCCTAATGATGCAAACCTACATCGAGTAAAAACACGTCAGAGTGCGCCAGATGTGGCTGCGCGCAGGTTTGGACAGGATGAAGCGTACTTGATCGTACGTGAACTCCTGTCCGAGGCGAGCACGGCCGCAGATGGTATGCTATGGCGCGAGCGCAGCGGTTTTGGCCAGTGTAGGTTTGCATCATTAGGGTTTACTAAAGTTATCAGGAAAAAACTCCTTCTACAACTCCGATATCAAAAAAATTATAGACTCCGAGTACTAACTGGTGTCCATCCGGAAACTATGCAGTGTCATTTGGAGCCCTTCGACAAGCTCAGGGCAGGCTCCGCAAAAAAACAACGCTTTGTCATCCTGAGCCCTTCGATTCACTCAGGATAAACTCCGCGAAGGATCTCGAGATTCTTCGTCGTCCGCCGTCGGCGGGACTCCTCAGAATGACATCCGAAAACACGGTTTCCGGATGGACACTAACTAGTCCTGTAGGAATCTGTTACGAGGATAAAGTCCGACAAAGATCGAGAAACAATCCCTCAAGCAGTCCGGCATCGCTGACGGTGAACCTGGAAAAATCAAAGATATCCATGATCTCCAAAGTCACCAAGCCACCAGCCAAGATAATATCCTCTCTCCCTGGCTCCAATCCTGTGAGCTTTCTCCGTTCAGTAAGCTTCATTTCAGCAAGTCTTGCACACAGATCGGCAAGCCATGTTTTTTCCAAAACAGTACCATTTATTTTTGCCGGATCATACTCAGCCAATTCGTACCACATGCTGGCCAGGGTGGTAACAGTGCCGGCCGTACCAACCCAGAGAGCATCATGGAAATCATTATGAAAGGACAGTTCCGTCAGAACGCTGGAGACATATTCCCGCAACTGCAAGCACGGCTCATGACCTGGAGGATCTCCCTGTAAAAAAGTCTCAGTCAGATGGACAACACCCACAGGAAGGCTGCTGCTTTCCATTTCGCTGCTGTCCCCTTCTCCTTGCCATACTAATTCGGTACTGCCCCCTCCGATGTCAAAGACGACCATGGCAGATTCTTTAGTCGAGATCACAGAGGCAACACCAAGCAGAGACAGCCTTGCCTCTTCAGAACCGCTGAGCAAAAGGACATCTAAACCAGTTTGTCTCTGCACGAGATTGAGAAAGTTGCTGCCATTGCTGGCCTCCCGCACAACAGCCGTGGCAGCAGCTGAGTATTCCGACACTCCATTTTGCTCCATCATCTCAACGAATTCTTCCAGTGCAGCAATACTTCTATCCATAGCCGTTGGTTGCAGGATTCTGTCCGGCAGGAAGTTTTCTCCCAAGCGGGTGATGCGTCGTTGAATTTGAATTGGTCGAAGGGGTGCGGAAACTTCCGGTTCGGCAATGAGCAGCCGAATGGTATTGGAGCCAACATCTATGGAAGCGAGCCGTTGCATCCAGCCGGTGAGCAATTCCTTTTTAGCCCGGATGTTTCACCAATCACCTGCTGCGACCACGGATAAGGCCGCTCTTCCGGGCGTCCTCGGGTGTCGGGCCCTGCGACGTACTGTTCAAGTACGCCTCGGATCCAATCCCGCGGTACGCGGGACGGTTGCCCGGTGGCACAGCCATCTCCACGGTCTCGCGACAG
>CAMYLW010000250.1:0-1839 GCA_947259475.1 Thermodesulfobacteriota bacterium | reverse complement strand
CCCCTGCGGTTGCCCGGTGGCACACCCTTCTCCACGGTCTCGCGACGGAGATTCGTGAAACATCCAGGCTTTTACCTTAAATTTGGATCCTGACCAATAACAAATGTACCGGAATATATCAACCTTTCAGAGGAAAGGAAACTATTCGTGCCGCAAACGTCCATGCAAACATTTTACCCATAACTGGTCTGACCGCAAATGGGTAAAAGTTACCCAGAATTGGCTTGACCGGAAATGGGTAAATAAACAGCCAGTCACTCAAACCTGTTTGGAAGGAATCAAGGGAGGAGAAAAAAGAAGGGGCTCATGCAAGCCCCTTCCTTAATTAACGTTTTGTTGTCAGGCTTTGTACTAATTCTAGTCTGCTCGGCTATTCTTGCTTCTCCGGGAGGGTCACGATGTCATTTACTTGGATGGTGCCTGGACCAGCGACTACCGTTGCCTCGGAGGCATCACGCCCGAAGAGATTCGACACTTTGACCATGCCCTTGTACGGGCCTCGCTGAAATCCCATGGAGACTTTGGCTATGGGGTGGATGATTTCTTTGCCGGGACCGTAAATCGCGAAAATATCATATCAGCCGCATTCAGACCGGACGCCTTGCCGGCACTCAGATAGATATTCTTGGACTCCACCATGGCCACCCGGGTGGACCAACCATACTTGGCTGCTCTCTTTTCCAGGTCCACAACTGCTTGGGCCAAGAGCGCTCGCAGCAGCTCTTCCTTTTCGGCAGCACCTTGGTCTGCTGAGATGATCCTCTGGTCTCGACTGATAGTCCTCCCCGAAAAGCCATCCACCAAAGCGTAGTCCAGGCGACCCTGCATCTTATTGCCCTTACGGTTCAAGGCCACTTTGTCTACGAAAAGAACCAGGCGTGCCGCCGGATAGACGCCCAGGGTCCGGGCAATTTTCGCTTTGTTTTCCTGACGTACAGAGAGCCCTTGTTGGGCAAGAACCTCTTCGGCCTCCTCTGGTTCCACCACAAGCAACCAGGGGTGTCCGGCAAACTGTTTGCGAACCCCGTCAACAAGGGGTGTCTTCAGCTCTGTGCTCGATCCATACGTTTCCGGCATGAAAACTATTGCCACTTTGAAGCGGAGGGGCTGCTGGGATTTGGCTCCCTTGTTGGCGGCTGCAACAGGCGCAGCCACCGCGGCCGTTGACTGAGATGCCACACCTTGGGCCTGGGGCTCGGCCGCTTGCTGCTTCCCGGCCTGCTTCTCCAGTTTAGCCAACCGCTTCTCGGTCTCTTCCTGCTGGGCCTTCATTTCTTTCCTGTTCCGCATCCATTCGCCCACGTCAATGCCACCTTCACCATCTTGTTGCTGATGGTAGTCGGCGGACTCATACCAGGAACTTTCAAGGACCCGGTCTTCCTTCTCCCGGCGGGATCTCTCCTCTACGGTCAATGGCCCCTTGGGTTTCTCCTCTTTTGTAGCAAGCTGATCGGTAGTGCAGGCAGCAACCATAAACCCTGCCACCATGAGCAGTCCCAAGAGAAAATAAGGCAAACTTCTGGCTTCCATAGATCAATCCACCAACGGGCTTGTGCCCTATGGGCACAAGCCCGTTTCTTTATAGAGTGTCGGCTTTGGAAATATCATTATCTTACGACGCTTTCCCCTGGCCGGCAACCACTATGTTTCTAGAATCTCCAGATCAGCGCCACAGCGTAACGCTGGGCAACATCATCCGCCTTCTTCCCATAGACATCTTCGGTGAGGTCCTTTATCGCCTCACCGGGCCAGAAGAGGGTGGCGTTCCCAAAGATATGGACGTTCTTGGAGAGGGACACCCTCAGGCTGTTGCTCCACTGCTGACCGGCTGTACCTGAA
>CAMYLW010000249.1 GCA_947259475.1 Thermodesulfobacteriota bacterium | reverse complement strand
AGCCACAAATATGCGCTCCAGATCATGGAATGACATGCCAACGCTGCCGAGTAGCACTCGCATGGCTGCCAGGATGGCGCCTTTGGATTTTATCAGATTACTGATGTCGCTCTCGGTAATAACAACACTTTTTCCGGATTCGGTCTCTTCTCCTCGGGCCAGGACGAACTCCATGTCGGCCTCGTTTTGGCGGACTCTTGGATGGGGTGAATCTGGTGGAAATTTGCCGTTGGGATCTATGATCCGGCTGCGAAAAAGCTCGGCAATAATGTCAATGAGCCCAGAGCCGCAAATGCCTCTGACTTTGGCTTCGCCAATGGTTTCATAATGTACCTCTTTATCATCGAGGCGCACTTTCTGAATGGCCCCTTTTGTCGCTCGCATGCCGCATTTAGTGCCACTGCCTTCGAAAGCCGGCCCTGCTGAGGCAGAACAGCAAACCAGCCATTCATCGTTGCCTATTACGATTTCGCCATTGGTGCCGATATCTATGAGAGCCGAGACCTGTGGGCTGTTGCTGATACCGGAGGCCAAAACCCCGGCGGTGATATCCCCACCGACATAGGAGCTCACCCCAGGCATGCAGCTCACCACCGCTTTTGGGTGTAAATGAAGATCGAGTTCAGCAGCAGATGCTGAGGGCAGAAAGTTGGCGGTGGGGATATAAGGTTCCAAGCGAATGGTGCAGGGCCCAAGACCCAGAAAAAGGTGAGTCATAGTGGTGTTACCGGCAGCGGTCAAAGCGGTGACGTTGCTGGCCTCCACTCCGTGTTTTTCCAGAAGAGTGTCAATAAGGGTATTGATAGAGTCGATGACCGCGTGATGAATGGGAGACAATCCGCCCCGGCCACAGGCAAAGATCATCCGCGAAATAACATCCTCACCATACTTGGCCTGCTGATTGTGACTTGCCTCCACCCCCAGGGTGGCGCCACTGCGGAGATCCACCAACTGGGCAACAATGGTAGTAGTGCCGATATCACAGGCAATACCATAGTTTTCTGCGCAGGTGTCGCCTGGTTCCAGCGATAAAATCTCTACACAATGTTCATCATGAGGATGCAAAGTTGCGGTAGCCTGCCACTTGTTGTGCCGCAGCAGTTCAGCCAGTCCTCTGAGAGTGGACAGTGAAGCTTCAAGATAAGGTGCCTGAATCTTTTTACGAATCTCGCGGTATATCCGATCAAGATCAGAGATATTGTCAGAGAGGCTGGGTTCTGGCAAAGAGAGGTGAAGCTTTTTGGTCACGGGCAGGTAGAGTAGTGAAGGGAGATCAAAATTGTCACGCACCTGGAGGTCCTGCGGGTGATCATAACAAACCACGCTTTCGGTTGTAAGTATTTGCTCCTCCTCCAGACGGGCCTCTGGAGGCACCCAAACTTCCAGGTTGTCATTAACCTCGGTCTGGCAACCAAGGACAAATCCTGAATTGATCTCTTCGCGACTGAGAAATCTGATACTATGGCTGTTGGGTTTGGCCTCACCGCGGGTAATCTGCACTCTGCACTTACCACAAACTCCCTCGCCACCGCAGAGACTGTTAATGTAAATGCCAGCTTCAGCAGCGCCTTCGAGAATGCTAGATCCCCGCTCCACCTCTATCTTGGCGCCAACAGGTTGAAATACCACCTTGTGCTTGGACATAGTTGTCTCTCTTTTTTTCTAGCCCCGAATTTTCTTGTCCACTTGGATATCAAAGGCTTTGAGCCGTTTCCATAGCGTTACCCTGCTGATCCCAAGTATCTCGGCGGCTTTAGATTGGTTCCCACCTGTGGCTGCTAAAGCGTCTAAAATTCGCTTCCTCTCCGCCTCATCGTTTTGTTTTTTCACAGCCCGCCGCCTTGGTGCCAGGCTGGGCTGTGTACCGGTGACCCTGGCAGGGAGATGGTTTGGCATAATCTCGCCTTCGTGGCAGAGAACAAATGAATATTCAATAACGTTGATCAATTCGCGCACATTACCGGGCCAGTCGTAGCTAAAAAGCAGGTCCAAGGCCTCCCTGCTCATGCCGCTAATGGGCTTGTCTGCCTTGAGGTGGATCCTGTTGATGAAGGCTTCTATAAGTAAAGGAACGTCTTCCCGCCGCTCTCGCAAGGGTGGAAGATGGATGGGAATGACGCCAATGCGATAATAAAGATCCTCACGAAAACGACCCTCTTCCATGAGGGTGCTGAGATCTTGATTGGTAGCGGCTAAAATACGGACATCTATAGAAATAGGGCGGTGATCCCCAACCTTTTCGATCTCCTTTTCCTGGAGGACTCTCAAAAGCTTGACCTGAGTGGAGAGAGGCAGGTCGCCAATCTCATCTAGGAAGATATCACCGCCATTAGCTGCCTCGAATCGCCCTACTCGAGTGCGGTCAGCACCGGTAAATGCGCCTTTAACGTGGCCAAATAGCTCGCTTTCCAGGAGGGATTCACTGAGGGCCGCGCAGTTAACCTTTATAAAAGGGCCCTTGCGCCGCGGCCCCAGTTTATGAATGGCTGAGGCGATAAGCTCTTTACCGGTACCACTCTCTCCGTAGACGATCACCGGGGCCTCGGATTGGGCCGCGCTGGAGATGAGATCAAAAACCTGAACCATGGCCGCGGATTTTCCCAGAATTCCATGAAAAGCGTCCTCGCTACTAAGTTCTTTCCGTAGCCGAGATATAACCTTGTCTTTTGCCACCACTTCCGATAGATCAGTCCAGGTCTCGACACCTCCGATAACCCTATCAGACCTATCTTTAAGAATAGTTGCGTTCTTATATAAATGTATACGACTGCCGTCCTTTTTCCGGAGGGTGCACTTCCGGCGTGTTACTACACCGTCTTTAAAAAGAGCGCAGTATTTGTCGTGCCCATCAGCCCTCGTTTTAAAACAGGTATCGCACTCCAATAATTCACAAGACTGGCCGATCAGTTCTCCTTTGCTGTAGCCACTGATTTCTTCCATGGCTTGGTTGATGGAGACGATCACCCCCTCAGAGTCCACCACCATGAGCCCATCGGCCATGGTATCGACAATGGTCTTCCAATACTGGCTGTACTCTTCCTCAAACATTACCGACCTCACTCTATGATTTCAGCAGTCTGGATTAGTCCGGCGAAACGATGGAGAATTACTCCGGAAACGACTGTTAAGTATAACCTGAAGTTAAACAGGTGTTAAGTGTAAACTGTTGAGGGTTAACAATAAATGAGGCTGTGTCTAAAGATTTTAAGTAATAAAAACAGACATATATCAAAACAATAGCAACCAAAACTTGTTGGCATGCATATTGCCGAATAAAAAATAGAAACTGGTTTCCTAGCTAATCACTGGAGCTACTCTTGGAAAAAAGATCCGAAGCAGACAAGATCATAGATCTTCGAGGGGTGAGTTGCCCCTGGTCGATTCTCAAAGCCAAAAGCCAGCTCACCAATATGAAACCAGGTGAGGTCCTTGAGGTACTAGCCTCCGATCCCATGATGTTCGAAGATTTTCCGAAGGTGCTCGGTCAAAGCGACCATCACTTGATTGAGATAAATGAGCAGCAGGGATATTCACGGTTCTATGTACGGAGAGGACAAAAGTAAAAATACAGTAAAATTGCCGGTTATCAGACTGGTATTGATAAGAACAAAACCAAAAGGAGGTAGCAATGACAACACAGGATCTCAACAGTATTGAATCGGCAAGTGTGGTGGATGCACGCGGCAGCGCTTGCCCCGGTCCTCTATTGGAGGCCAAAAAGGGAATCGGCACAGTTAAGGTCGGGGAAGTTTTGGAGATTCTTTCCAACGATTCAGCCACCAAGAACGATATTCCTATCTGGGCCAACAAAGTAGGGCACGATTTTCTTGGCCATCTTGAAGCAGATGGGTACGACCGCATCTTCATTGTGCGCAAGAAATAAATGGACGGCAACATGG
>CAMYLW010000248.1 GCA_947259475.1 Thermodesulfobacteriota bacterium | reverse complement strand
GTGGACGGACACAGTGCAACTGAGCGCTTATTCCCCGCGGCTGCGCCAGGCTGCCATTGACACTTTAGGTTCGATCACCGAGCAATGCGACGGCGTGCGCTGCGACATGGCCATGCTGCTCATCGACCGTGTTTTTGAGCAAACCTGGGGGCAGCGGGCTGGAGAACGGGCTGCGACTGAATTCTGGTGGCAGGCGATAAAAGCCGTTGGTGAGAAGCACCACGGCTTCCTGTTTATGGCCGAGGCCTACTGGGACATGGAGTGGGAACTGCAGCAACAGGGATTCGACTACTGCTACGACAAGCGACTCTACGACTGCCTGGTGCACGAGACGGCCGAGACCATCCGGCAACACCTGCGAGCCGATCTGAATTACCAGGAGAAGCTGGTCCGTTTCATCGAGAACCACGATGAACCTCGTGCTGCTAGTATCTTTGGGCCGCAACGTTTACGCGCGGCCGCGGTAACAATGGCCACACTGCCGGGAGCAAAGCTATTCCACCAGGGACAATTAGAAGGGATGCAGGTCAAGCTGCCGGTGCAATTGGGTCGCCGCCCCATAGAACAGGGAACTCAGGATATTCAAACTTTTTACCGGACCCTGTTGGAAGCAATCAAGGCGCCGGTTTTCCGGGATGGCGAGTGGCGGCTGTGTGAGCTGACTGGCTGGCCGGACAATGCTAGCTACACCAATCTGGTCGCGTGGTGCTGGCGCAAAGGCGACGAAAGACGACTGATCGTGGTGAATTCTTCAGACCTTAGCGCCCAGGCACGCATCCGCCCACCCTGGGATGACCTGGTCGGGCGGGCATGGCGCTTGACAGACGTTTTTAGTGGGGACGTATACGACAGAACAGGTGACGAAATGAGCGATCCGGGCCTCTATGTCGGCCTTGAAGGATGGGGTTTCCATTTCCTCAAGGTTGAGGAAGAATAAGGAAGGTTTCAGCTTCTATGTTTCTTTTTCCTGACACCTGACACCCGACACCTGAAACCCTAAAATCTGGTGCTTGAGATTTGGGATTTTAGATTTCATCTCACTTTAGACATTTTAGGCACTTCTAACCATGAGCACATCCATGAATAAGAGAGCACCTTCAAAACTCATTTTGTCTTTATTTGCTGTGCTTATACTGGTGGGGTTCGGCACCTTTATTGTCCAACTTGGAGGTGAGCACCCAGAGCGGGGTTGGCAAGCCTATCACCTCAATTTCCTCCTTTGGTCCGCTATTGCCCAAGGAGGGCTGTTGTTTTCCATGGTGATGCATCTTGTTGGGGCCAGGTGGAGCCAGTCCATGCAGAGTCTGGCTGAATCCTTTGCCGCTTTTTTCCCTCTGTCATTTATTCTTTTTATCCTGCTGTTTATCGGCAGGGACTATCTCTTCCCCTGGTTGCACCACGAACATGGCAAAGAGTTATGGCTCAATATACCCTTCCTTTTTTCCAGAGACCTTATTGGTCTCTTGCTCCTGTACGGAATAGGGCTAGCGTATCTGTACTATGCCTTGCGCCTCAAGTTGGATCCGGAACAGCAGGGGGGGCCACTGAGGAGTTTTCTCCTTCGAGGCAAGACAGGCAGTGTAGAGGAGGTCGCGGGCTATAAGAAGAAAATGACGGTATTGAGTGTGCTCTATATCTTGGCCTACGCTCTTGTCCTTACCCTTATCGCCTTCGATCTGGTTATGAGCATGGAGCCCCACTGGTTTTCAACTCTTTTCGGGGCCTATGCCTTCGCCAAGGCTTTTTATCTGGGGCTCGCTGCCTTGATGATTCTCTCCGCCATCTTCTATGTTGGCAGAGATGGAGAATCGAGCCTGACCTCTGCCCATTTCCATGATCTCGGCAAGCTCCTGTTCGGCTTCTGTCTGGTGTGGGCAGACTTTTTCTATGTACAACTGGTGGTCATCTGGTACGGCAACATTTCCGAAGAGGCTATCTACGTTATCCAGCGGGTCATGCTCGCTCCCTGGAATAGATTAGCATGGGGTGTTTTTCTTGTCTGTTTCGTGATTCCTTTCTTCATTCTGTTGAACCGGAAGGTAAAGTCAAAACCGATCCCCATGATCATTCTTTGCTCCGTGGTCATTGTTGGCCTCTGGCTGGAGCACCTACTTCTTTTGGGCCCCGCCTGGAATCACCATGTTTCTTCACTGCCCCTGGGCCCAGCAGAGGTATTGATCTTTTTGGGCTTTCTGGGACTCATGGCCTTCGCCGTCGCTTCTTTCTTGCGCTTGTTTCCTGAGTTTACTCCAGGACGGACGGGATAATGACAGATCAGCTCAATTCAAATGATGGCTTCTTGCTAGCGCTCAGACGCAACAGGGCTCCCCTGCTCCTCACCTTCTTTTCTGTCCTTGCGATCGTCCTCTTTCTCTATTTCTTCTATGTTTTTGCGACGAATATAGGCCCGGAACAACCCATACCTTTCAGCCACCAGTTGCACTCTGGAGTGAAACAGATCCAGTGCCTTTACTGTCACCCCTATGTGGTCTACTCGAATTTCCCGGGGCTGCCACCGGAGGAAAAGTGCTTGCACTGTCACAAGTACATCATTGCCAACCATCCCTGGATTCAAGAAGAGCATCGGTATTTCAACACCAAGACGCCTACTCCATGGCAAGGGGTGTACTACCTTCCCGAGCATGTACTATTCAATCATCAGCGCCACATAAGGAAGGAGATTGCCTGTCAGGAGTGCCACGGCGCGGTGGAAACCATGCACAGGCTCCAGAGTCATCGCTTCAAGATGGGATTCTGCGTTGATTGCCACCGGGAAAAGAAAGCCAACCTTGACTGCTGGCTCGCATGTCACAGTTAGGAGAAATTTTTTGATGTCCTCAACCAGCCAAGAAAAGCCTAAAACCTATAAGACGGCTCGAGCCTACTGTCTCACCTCCGCACTTTGGTTTACTATGGCTACCTCAGCGGGAATGATCGGGGCAGGATACCTCATTGCTCCTGATTTCATGGCCAATATCGAGTGGATCCACTTCGGCAGAATTCGTCCCATCCACGTGAACATAAATCTCTTCGGTTTTGTCACTCCCGGGCTTATTGCAGCGGCCTTTTACTTTCTTCCCAGACTGCTGAAAACTGAGCTCTACAGTGAAAAACTCGGTGTTGTCTCGTGTGTGCTCTGGAATATCTTTGTCTTCGCCGGCGTTGTCGGAATCGCCCTCGGCTACACCCAGGGGAGAGAGTATGCCGAGTTGGCCTGGCCGGTGGACATTCTGGTGGGTATCTCCTTTGGCCTGGTGGTCTTCAACCTGCTTATGACCGTAAGGCAGAGAAAAGAACCCATTCTCTATGTTTCTATCTGGTATGCCTGTGCCGCCGTCCTTCTCACAGCCACAACGTATTGCATCGGCAACGTAATCTGGCGGCCGGACACTGGTGCCCTACTCGGCATCCCGGATGCAATCATTCTCTGGTTTTATGGTCACAACGTCTTCGGCCTTTTGCTGACGCCACTGGGATTGGCTGTGGCCTACTACGTCTTACCCCTGGTCTGCCGCAGCCCCCTGTACAGTCATACCCTCTCGTTGATAGGCTTCTGGTCCCTGCTGGTGGTCTACACCCACATCGGGACCCATCATCTCCTGCAAGTTCCGGTTCCCACCTGGCTCAAGGTAATTGCCATTGTGGACAGCGTAGCCATGGTTATACCGGTAATGATTTTCCTCATAAACATCTGGTACACGGTGAAGGGTAAACTGGGTGTAATCTACGCCGACATCGCCGGCAAATTCATTTTTACCGGCACCATCATGTACTTCTTTGTCAACATCCAGGGCTCCATCATGGCCCTGCCCCAGGTGCAGCCTGTACTACATCCTGCCCAAAATAACAGGCAAACCGCTCTACAGTAGGTTCTTGGCGGACCTGCAATACTGGTTCGTTCTCATAGGTGTTGTCGGCTTTACTATAGGGCTCACAATCGCCGGTCTGATTCAGGGTAACGCCTGGCTTAACGGTGAGGCCTTGTATCGCGTATTGCCGGAAGTCCATATCTATTATGTGGCCAGGGCCTCAACCGGACTCCTGGTTGCAATCGGCGCTTACTTGGGTCTTTATAATATAGTGAGAACACTATTCTTCAATCCCGGAGTATCAAAATGAGGATGACTCCGAAGGTAGTGGTGGTAGGTAGCTTGGCGATCCTTGCCGCTGTGGTCTTTGTCATGGTCTGCTGGCCCTATGCCAACCGAGACATGACCCCCTCAGAGATCTACCGCCCTCGATCTTCGGTGGAAGCTGCCGGCAGGGACATCTATTTACGAAACGGCTGCGTCTATTGCCACAGTCAGTCCATCCGGGCAATCGACTGGGGCCACGGGGCGGAACGAATTGCTCAAGAAGGAGACTATGTGGGTGACAGGCCTATTCTTCTGGGCTCGCAGCGAACCGGGGTGGATCTCTCCCAGGAGGGAGGCGAGCACCCTGATGACTGGCATATTGCCCACTTTGTCAACCCGCGCTACACTCGACCTAATTCCATCATGCCTCCCTTTAGGTGGCTTGGCTTGGAGAGGCTCAACACCCTTACTCAATACATCCAGAGTCTCGGGATGAAACAGGCTGATGTGCGGATGGCACGGCAGCGCTACTGGAAAGAGGAGGCCATCAAGGCTTACGAGGCCGGACCCGATGCCAACGTCAAATGGCTTGCCGAGATTGTACCGGAAGGCTGGCGCAATATACCCAATCCCTACCCTACCACGCCGGCGGGGCTGGAAAGGGGCCACATGATCTATCAACAATTCTGCATCGGTTGCCATGGTCCAGTGGGTGACGGCATGGGTCCGGCTCAGCCATATATCTATCCGCCGCCACTCAATTTCACCATTTTAAAGGGCAGAGAGATATCCGGCGGTATTATTTATTACCAGCTGATGAACGGAATCACCGGCACAGCCATGCCATATTTCAAAAGAGAACTTGAATCGCAAAAGATCTGGGAAGTTGGCGATTACGTGGCTGTTTATTTTATCAACCAGAGCGACGCCAACAAGGAACCTCGAGGGATCGACGCCTCGTGGGAACCGGAGGACAGCGGGCAGGAAGCAGAACTAGGCACTGGGAAGATTGCGGATTGAGGATTTAAGAAGGCATGGAGCAGGACATTAGTCACATGCCTGCGGCTTCATTAGGTCATTACGCTTCGCTGTCATTTATTGTAATAGGTAGAAGCAAAATTATTAATTTTGGCTACTGGATTCTGACTCCTGACTCCTGGATTCTTTGATTTCAGATTTTAGGCATTTGTTATGTACTATCCATACTTTCTA
>CAMYLW010000247.1 GCA_947259475.1 Thermodesulfobacteriota bacterium | reverse complement strand
ACAAATTACAAATATCAAACAAATCACAATGACCAAAATTGTCCGCGCTTCGCTTGGACTCCCCACCCTGCAGGCGGGTCCCCAGTTTCAAAATTCCAAACCTCCATATCATCTTAAACAAAGAGAACCCCAAATATGTTTGGATCATTGATTATTGGAATTTGAGATTTATTTGTAATTTGGTGCTTGGGATTTGAGATTTTATTGTACTTTAGACATTCTAGGCATTGAGAGCTTTCCATGCTATATCTCGATGCCAAAAAAGTTAGCAATTAGAAAGGCCAGTCTTTTTCTCAGCACAGAGTAGGAATAGTGCCTGGTTGCCACTTTGTAGTTGTGATTTACCATGCCGTCCCGTCTCTCCGGTGACTCCAATACATCTCGTACCTGGTTGACCACTCGATCCGTAATGAATCCATCCATGACGATCAGATCAAAACCCTGCGGTTCGATGTCCCGGACAAAAACCTCATAACGATTGATCAAAATGGGCTTGCGAAAATAGGCAGCTTCCAGAAAGGCGTTGCCAAAGCCCTCATACAGGCTGGTATAGGTGACAAAATCGGCGTGGGGATATACGTCCCAAAGAGTATAAAGTTGCTCCCCCTTGTCATTGACGCCACGAGTCTCACCAATGTGGCAGGAAACCAGCTTTAGGTCCACGTTATGATCTCGGGCATGATCTTCAACGAAAGTGGCGTAATCATATCCCTCGTCACCGGCCTCATGAGAGATAACCAGCTTGTATTTCGGATCTCCTAGCTGACTCACCAACTCAATTGCATGTTCAATGCCTTTTCTCTGGACTATCCTGGTGGGCTGCAAAATGAGGACGTCACCTTCCTCTAGACCGATTTCCTGACGGAAATTTTTACTATACTCGAGATCAACTTGCGACTCATTTTCGAAATCCAGCACATTTGGAATGACGGTAGCTGAAATCCCGGTACGCAAAGCCAATTCTTCTTGTGCCAGACTACTGATCACCACGTGCTGGATGCTTGGCAGTTTGGGGGGGAATGCCATCTGCAGATAATCCTGCGCTGCGTTCAGCGAGAAGCGAAGCCTTTCCCAGTGAAAATCGTGGTGATGGGCAATGGCAGGGATGCCGGTTTCGGCAATTAACTCGGTAACCGCCAATCCCAGGGGGATATGCATGGGAATACTCAAAACATTCTGGGGAATAATGATGTCGATGTCGAACTTTTCGATGAATTCGTAAAGCCTTCCCTTGAGGTAATTCCGCATGGCATGGATATGACCGCTGGTCTCTGAAGTCCTATGTTTGACTCCAAAGACGTGCTCGTTAATCCTGCGGACCTCCTCATGGTCAAAAAAGGCCTCGGGCACCAGCATATTCGAGCTGGGTTCACGGTCCAGCTCCCCGGCAAACCAGTAGGAAACGTGCTTCCTATCCCAGAGAAGCTGGGCCCACTTGGCCGCTTCCAATGAAACACCATCTGTTCCCGCAAACCGGGTGGATATGAAACCAATGTTCTTGCCCATGTCAGGCTCCTCACAGCCCACATGCAGTAAGTAACGTCTGGTAGTTGGCAATCACTGTTCCTGCAAGGCCACCCTTCCCCAAACGCACACTCTGGTCATTGCCGTGAAAGAGTACTGCTTGCAAACCATGTGCCTCCGCCGCCAACACGTCATTTTCACGGTCATTGCCAACCACCAGAACCTCCTCAGGCCTGAGACCCAAGTGCAGTACCGTTGTTCTAACCAGACGGAAAAAGTATGGGGAGGGTTTGGAGAAGCCCAGGCGAAAAGAGAGAAAGGTTAGTTTTGGATCGAAGAGCTCGTCTGGGTTTATTCCCAGGGTCCGTTCGAGAATGGGCATGGTGTAAAATTGCGAATTGGATACTATTCCCAGCCCTACCCCTCCTTCTTTCAATTTTCTCAAAGCCTCAACCGCTCCCGAGAAAGCCCGGACCGGATTTGCCAACATCTCACGATAGGCTGCAAACATCCGGGGTTGGTTGCCCGTCGAGTTTCCCCCCACCCTGCCAATCATGTCAGCCCAGATTTGATCTACTTGAACCTCTGCCGGAGAGATGCCCTGCTCCTTCAGTTCCTTGTGCTCTGAAGCAATTGCCTTAAAAAACCACCGGTGCCAGTCGATACCCACATCTTTGGCAAAGCCGAAGCGTGCAGCGGTTGCCACAAAACTATCCTCACTGGAAGCCAGCTGAGCCTGGTCATCCAGATCACCCAAATGAGGACATACCAGCGTACCGTAGACGTCAAACAAAATGACCCTTGGAAGCGGCTCCAGAGTAGGAACATCGCCTCCTGACACCGTGACCGCAGGTTCTGGCACAGGAAATTCTTGTAGGATTGAAAGCCAATTTTGCACTACCAACCTCCTATGAGAGGACGATGGAACCTCGGGAGAAAATAGAGGTCCAGCAATCTGTTACTGATCTTTTCAGCGCTTGCCTCTTCAAATGTCTGGCTAAATAACCCCTCGATTGCGGCTGCCAACTTTGCGGCGTGGGGCTGTAATCCAAATTGCTCCTCCACTCGTTTGTTGAAATCATGAGGAAAAATTGCTGGCTCAGCGGCTGCCGGATTCAAAGACCGCAGCTCCTGTACAAAAGCGTTTTCTCGAAGGCAGTCAATGAGGCCAAGCTGCTGCTTGAGCTCTAGAAAGCCGAAATCTACCGTATCATCAGAAAAGATCGCCTTCACTTCATCAGCAAATCTATCAATGGTGGAGTTGTTGATTCCCAACAGCTGGCCTTGTTTCCGAGCGAATTGGCACCCTTTGCTAATCATCTCTGCTCTCGTTTCCCTGTCAACTGGCACCAAAAACTGCTCATAAAGCGAGTCCCCCGGAAACCCGGCTTCAGCAAAGTCTGAAGTTAGCTCATTGAGATTCCTTCCCACCAAAGGGATGCCCCGGTTGGCTCCCTCCAGAAAGGAGAAACCAAAGCCCTCCAACAGCGAAGTGGTGACCACCACATCCGAGGCCAGCAGAAGGTCATCAAAACCAAAAACGCTCCCCACCAGTTCATGGCCGAAGCCCACAATCGCAGCATGATTGTGTCTTCTAAGCAGATCCTTTACGGCCTCGGCATAAGGACGTTCAGGCTCCGAGTTGGCATCCAAAGTAACAAGCAGCTGAGGTGGATTGTCTGTAGTTGCAGCCAGGAGCAGCGCTTCCACTACATTCTTACGCCGAATAAGGCGGATAGGCAAAATCCACCACTGCCATTCAGGTTCAAATCGATATCCATGGTTACGAGCATAGCGCTGCAGCTCGACCGCTATTGATTCTTTGGTTTTCTTCTTCTCAGCTTGCATGGAAGCCACGGCGTTAGGAAGGTGGAAAATTCGGTCCTTTGGTATTCCGGCTTGGGCCAATCTTAGGCAATCAGCACTATTGAGAACCGCATAGCCAACATTATTGGCAACGGGATAGAAATCCTCCAGACCACCGCTGCCCCAACACCGCCGCAAGTTCATTAGGTTCCACAGCCTACCGCACTCAGCAAAATCATGGATGTGGTGGAGAAACCGATGCGGGGAATCCGTATCTTCTGCCTGTTGTCCCGCAAGCATAAGACCAGCAGTCAGCAGTCCATTTTTGCCGAGAGTGGGGTTATGCGTCCAAAATAAAGAGGTTCCCCGACCTTGTCGGAGAAGCCAGGCTGCCAAAGCTGAAGCATCGTCCCAGAATGTGTCCTGGTCAGGCCATACTCGATCACTGTAGTCCAGTCTCGCATCCACCTCAACTTCCACCTGAATACCCATTCGGTTCAGATATTCTGCGAATTCAGCCACCCCGTCCGTCCTGCCAGTCAGGACTCGCAGGGTCCGGTGCGCCAACCATCCTGATTGGCTGAGAGCAAAAACACTGTTCTTGATGGCCGAGCAAACCCCTCCCGGTAACAGGTGATAGTGAATGATG